>CABUSL010000018.1 GCA_902494295.1 uncultured Collinsella sp. | reverse complement strand
CGTAGATTCCGCACGAGCCGGAAAGCACTTAATGTGCTTTCCGAGCGAGCCCAGGACCTGACCGAGCGGAAACCTTGCGCCTGGCCTTCGGCGGAGCGTGCCGGATGGTGGAATTGTGTGCAGCCCGGTTTCCCGTTGACCGACGCCGGGGTCCCCGCCATAATACTTTCGGTTCACGCACGAATCCGCTGCCAGAGACAGCCGGCGCAAACGGGTCTTACCCGCGAGCTTAATGGGACATCCCGCCAGCCGAGGTGGTCGAGTAGATATGTCTTCTCGCCCCCGTCGCTCATGCAGCGCGGGGGCTTTCTTTTTGGACATGCCCCCGTCACGTCCTTGTGGCGGACCGTGCCCGGAAAGAATTCGAGGAGGTGTAATTCATGCCCCAGCAGTACAAAATCGACAAGGTTGCAGAGATCGAGTCCCGTATCGCCGAGAACGCCGGTCTGTTCGTCGTCAACTACAACGGTCTGACGGTTAAGCAGGCTCAGGAGCTGCGTCATCAGCTTCGCGAGTGCGGCGCCGAGATGAAGGTCTACAAGAACAACCTGGTCAAGATCGCCCTCAAGAACCAGGAGCAGCCCGAGATCGACGAGATCCTCGCCGGCCCCGTCGCTTATGTGTTCTACGAGTCCGAGCCGGTCGAGGCCGCTAAGGCCCTTAAGGACTTCTCCGCTAAGTCCAAGGGCGTCCTTGAGATCAAGGGCGGTATCTCCGACGGCAAGGCCGTTTCCGCTGATGATGTTAAGGCTATCGCCGAGCTGCCCACCAAGGATCAGCTTCTCGGCCAGATCGCCGGTCTCATCTCCGGTTTCGCTCGCGACATCGCTGTCTGCGTCAACGGCGTTTCCTCTGGTCTCGCTCGTTCGATCCAGCAGGTCTCCGAGCAGAAGGCAGCCTAGTCGCTGTTTTCACCCGCGGCGGCAACGCCGCACCCCTGGCGCATTCGCGCCGTGTTTTAACTGATCTCCGTGCACAGACACGGAAACCGAAAGGACTTAGAAATGGCTAAGCTTACCACCGATGAGATCATCGATGCTCTTAAGGAAATGACCCTTCTCGAGGCTTCCGAGCTCGTTAAGGCTATCGAGGACACCTTCGGCGTTTCCGCCGCTGCTCCTGCCGCTGTTGTCGCCGCTCCCGCTGCTGGCGCTGCTGAGGCCGAGGAGAAGACCGAGTTTGACGTCGTGCTCGAGGGCTTCGGCGACAACAAGATCCAGGTCATCAAGGCCGTCCGTGAGCTCACCAACCTTGGCCTGAAGGAGGCCAAGGAGGTCGTCGAGGGCGCTCCCAAGGCTGTTCTCGAGGGTGCCAAGAAGGAGGACGCCGAGGCTGCCAAGGAGAAGCTCGAGGCTGCTGGCGCTGCTGTCACCCTCAAGTAATCAGGCTTTCTCGCCAGATTTCTTTGCAGACGGGGTTCGCATTGCGAGCCCCGTCTTTTTTGTTTTTCGGTCCCTCGGCATCGGTTGCTCAAACTGCCATGTTCTGTGATTTGCGTCGTATCGGGTGCCTTGCCGTTGGGCAATAAAATTGCACCATTCGAGCAATAATTTGCGTTGACCTGCTGAAGAATTGTCTCTGCCTTGTAGCGACATATAGCTCCAGCGGTAAGATACTTGGGTATCGCAATTTGGTCTGCGGCTGTGTGCCGCACGCATGGGGCGCTTTTGCGCCTGCGAAAGGATCTTTGAATAACATGAAGGCAATCATCCCCGCCGCCGGTCTTGGCACGCGTTTTCTGCCTGGCACTAAGTGCACGCCCAAAGAGATGCTGCCGGTGCTCGACAAGCCCGTCATTCAGTATGTCGTTGAGGAGGCGCTCGACCCCGAGGAGGTCGACGATGCCATCATCGTTACTTCTCCCGGCAAGCCCGAGCTGCTGAACTACTTCCAGCCCGATCGCTCGCTCGAGAACCTGCTGCGCGAGCGCGGCAAGAACGCCTATGCCGATGCCGTCGCCCACGCTGGCGGTATGCCGGTCGACTTCCGTTATCAGTACGAGCCCAAGGGCCTCGGCCATGCTATCCGCTCTGCTGCCGACGCCGTGGCAGGGGAGAACTTCCTGGTTCTTCTGGGCGACTACGTTGTGCCTAACCGCGACATCTGCGACAAGATGCTCGCCGTTTCCAAGGAGCACGGTGGCGCTTCGGTTATCGCCGTCGCTGCTTGCTCGCCCGAGGAAGTCAGCCGCTACGGCGTTATCGCCGGCGAGCGCGTCGGTTCGCTCGAGGGCGCCGAGGACGTTGCCGATGCAGAGCCGGGCGCTGTCTGGCGTATCAGCGGTCTGGTCGAGAAGCCCGCTCCCGAGGCTGCTCCGTCCAACCTGTACATCGTCGGCCGCTATCTGCTGAGCCCGCTGGTCATGGACCTGCTGGCAGATCAGCAGGCCGGCAAGGGCGGCGAGATCCAGCTCACCGACGCCATGGCCCGTTCGCTCGACCGCGAGGCCATGTATGCCGTCGTCATCGACCCGCTGTCGGGCTACGACACCGGCACTCCCTCTGGCTGGATGGCCACCAACGCCCTCATGGCTGCAAGTGACCCCCGCTTTGCCAGTGCCTTCTGGGACGCCATCGACGAGCGCGGCGGATTGATGCGCAAGTAAGCCTTCGGGCATCGACATTTACGGGCGCGGACCTCGGTTCGCGCCCGTTTTTTATAAGAGCTGCGATTGCCGACTCTCTGTTCACAGAAAATATATGAACAGGTGTTCGATATACATGCATCTACCTGCGCATTTTCTGTCGAAAAACTTTGCTACTCCAAAAACTCAATCGCGTCAAGGCTTTTCTTGCCCAACGGTCGGTACCTGATAAACTATTAGGTTGCGATAACTGGCGAAGCTATGCCTCGCCAACCCACCGAGCATTTCCGTGAAGGAGGAAAAACCTGGTGACCTACGCATACACTGCCACTGAGCGCAAGCGCGTCAGCTTCGGGAAAATCCCGGAGGCCATGGAGCTCCCCAACCTTATCTCTGTTCAAAGGGAATCCTTTGAGCGTTTTAAGGACGAGGGCCTTCGTGAGGCGTTCAAGGAATCCAGCCCCATCCAGAGCCAGAACCATGTTCTCGAGGTTACCTTCGGCGAGCATCAGTTCGGCGACCCCGCGCACACCGTCGAGGAGTGCCGCGAGAAGGACATGACCTATCAGGCCCCGCTTCTGACCGACGTCCGTCTCACCAACAAGGAGACCGGCGAGATCAAAGAGCAGCTCGTCTTTATGGGCGACTTCCCCATGATGACCGATCAGGGCACCTTCATCATCAACGGTACCGAGCGTATCGTCGTCTCGCAGCTCGTCCGCTCCCCGGGCGTGTACTACAGCTCCGAGATGGATTCGGGCAAGCAGATCTACAAGGCCCAGATCATCCCGTCCCGCGGTGCCTGGCTTGAGTTTGAGGTCGACAAGCGCGACCAGCTCATGGTCTCCATCGACCGTAAGCGCAAGCAGAGCGCCACGATGTTCCTGCGTGCCCTTGGCATCGCCGTCACCAACGACGACATCATCGAGCTGCTCGGCAACTCCGATGTGATCAAGCGTACCCTGGAGCGCGACACCGCCCTCACTCGCGAGGACGCCCTCATCGAGATCTACCGTCGTCTGCGCCCGGGTGAGCCTCCCACCGTGGACGCTTCCCGCAGCCTGCTCGAGGGTCTGCTCTTTAACCCGCAGCGCTACGACCTGGCCCGCGTCGGTCGTTACAAGGTCAACAAGAAGCTCAACCTCACCACCGAGGAAGAGGTCACGGTGCTCACCGACGAGGATATCGTCGCGACGCTGCGCTACCTGCTGTCCCTCGCTGCCGGCGAGCAGGGCTTCAAGGTCGACGACATCGACCACTTTGGCAACCGCCGTATCCGCACCGTCGGCGAGCTCGTCGCCAACCAGTTCCGTATCGGCATGAGCCGTATGGAGCGCGTCGTCCGTGAGCGCATGAGCTCCCAGGACATTGACGAGATCACCCCGCAGTCGCTCATCAACATCCGCCCGATCGTGGCCTCCATCAAGGAGTTCTTCGGTTCCTCGCAGCTCTCGCAGTTCATGGACCAGGCGAACCCCCTGACCGGTCTGACCCACAAGCGCCGTCTGTCCGCACTCGGCCCTGGTGGTCTTGCCGGCCACAAGTCCGGCTCCAGCCGCCGCACCAACGTGCCGACGGCCGTCCGCGACGTTCACAACTCGCACTACAGCCGCATGTGCCCGATCGAGACCCCCGAAGGCCCCAACATCGGCCTGATCGGCTCGCTCGCCCTCTACGCCCGCGTCAACGAGTATGGCTTCATCGAGGCCCCGTTCCGTCGCGTCGAGAACGGCGTTGCCACCGACCAGATCGACTGGATGACCGCTGACGAGGAAGAGAAGCACGTCATCGCGCCGGCCAACACGCCGCTCGATCCCAAGACCAACGAGTTCATCACGACCGATGCCGAGGGCAAGATTGTCCGTCCGCACACCGTGATCGCCCGTACCCGCGACTTCGACGGCTCCTTCGGCGCTCCCGCCGACGTGCCCGTCGAGGACGTCGACTACATGGACGTCTCGCCGCGTCAGATGCTCTCCGTCGCAGCCACGCTGATCCCGTTCCTGGAGCACGACGACGCCAAGCGTACGCTGATGGGCGCCAACATGCAGCGTCAGGCCGTGCCGCTGGTTCACCCCGCCGCTCCCTATGTCGGTACCGGCATGGAGCGCCGCGCCGCTCTGGACTCCGGCGAGGTCACCCTGGCCAAGAACGCCGGCGAGGTCATCTTTGCCGACGCCGCCAAGATCATCGTCAAGCATGCCGGCGGCATGGACGAGTATCACCTTGCCAAGTACCAGCGCTCCAACCAGTCCACCTGCATCAACCACCGTCCGCTCGTGCGCGTCGGTGACACCGTTGAGCAGGGCGAGCCCCTGGCTGACGGTCCTTCGACCGATCATGGCGAGCTCGCACTGGGCCAGAACCTCACCGTGGCATACATGCCGTGGGAAGGCTTCAACTACGAGGACGGTATCGTCGTGTCCGAGCGCCTGGTGGCCGAGGACCTGCTGACGACCATTAACATCACCCGTCACGAGATCGATGCCCGCGACACCAAGCTCGGTCCCGAGGAGATCACCCGCGAGATCCCGAACCTCTCCGAGGATATGCTTGCCAACCTCGACGAGGACGGCATCATCCGCATCGGCGCTGAGGTCGGCCCTGGCGACATCCTGGTCGGCAAGGTCACGCCTAAGGGCGAGAGCGCTCTGACCGCCGAGGAGCGCCTGCTGCGCGCCATCTTCGGTGCCAAGGCCCATGACGTCCGCGACACCTCCCTTAAGATGCCTCACGGCGCTTACGGCCGCGTCATCGACGTCGTCCGCTTTAGCCGCGAGAACGGCGACGATCTGGCCCCCGGCGTCAACGAGCAGGTGCGCGTCTACGTCGCCCAGCGTCGTAAGATCCAGCAGGGCGATAAGATCGCCGGCCGCCACGGCAACAAGGGTGTTATCTGTAACGTTCTGCCGGTCGAGGACATGCCTTACATGGCTGACGGTACCCCGATCGACGTTATCCTCAACCCGCTGGGCGTTCCTTCGCGTATGAACGTCGGCCAGCTGCTCGAGTGCCACCTTGGCTGGGCTGCTGCCTGCGGTTGGGATACCGAGCAGGCCGACTCCGACAAGTACGTCCCCGGTCCGTTCTTCACCGCCACGCCCGTCTTCGACGGCGCCAAGGAGGACGAGATCGCCGAGGTCATTCGTCGTGCCAACAAGAACATGCTCAACAAGGCCACCGCTGCCTTTGGCGATCACATGCGCCCCGAGTTCGTCACCCAGCTTGACGAGCGCGGCAAGACCCGTCTGTTCGACGGCCGCACCGGCGAGGAGTTCCGTGAGCCCATTACCGTGGGTACGTCCTACATCCTCAAGCTCGGCCACATGGTCGACGACAAGATCCACGCCCGTTCGACCGGCCCTTACAGCTTGGTTACCCAGCAGCCTCTGGGCGGCAAGGCCCAGTTCGGCGGCCAGCGCTTCGGCGAGATGGAAGTTTGGGCACTGTACGCGTACGGTGCGTCCAACGTCCTGCAGGAGATCCTGACCGTCAAGTCCGACGATACCGTGGGCCGCGTCAAGACCTACGAGTCCATCGTCAAGGGCGAGAACGTCCCGGTTCCGGGTATCCCCGAGTCCTTCAAGGTTCTCGTCAAGGAGATTCGTTCGCTCGCACTGGACATCGAGCCCATGCACGATGCCGACGAGGACGCCTCCGCCCCTGTGACCGCCGAGGAGACCTCCGCTCTCGACGACCTGGCTGCGCTCGCCGGCGTTGACGCCGACGTCGAGGCCCAGGATGCCGAGACCGCCGAGGCACCCGAGGCTGTCGCCGCCACGACCACTGATAAGGAGTAGTTGACTGTGGCAGATTTCGAAGCTACTGATTTTGACTCGGTAAAGATCTCCCTTGCCTCCGCCGACCAGATCCGTTCCTGGTCGCACGGTGAGGTCAAGAAGCCGGAGACCATCAATTACCGTACCCTCAAGCCCGAGAAGGACGGCCTGTTCTGCGAGAAGATCTTCGGTCCCGCCAAGGACTGGGAGTGCTCCTGCGGCAAATACAAGGGCATCCGCTTTAAGGGCATCGTCTGCGAGCGCTGCGGCGTCGAGGTCACCTCGGCCAAGGTGCGTCGCGACCGCATGGGCCACATCGAGCTCGCCGCTCCCGTGTCCCACATCTGGTACTTCAAGAGCCCCACGAGCTTCCCGATGAGCCGTATGCTCGACATCAAGTCCAAGGACCTCGAGAAGGTTCTGTACTTTGCCAGCTACATCATCACCGAGGTTGACTACGAGGCTCGCGAGGCCGACGCCGACGACCTGCGCGAGGAGCTCGCCGCCGATCTGGAAGAGATCGATGCCGAGTGCGCCCGCCAGATCGAGTCCCTCAAGGAGCAGGGCAACCCCGAGAACTTTGACGAGTTCTCCGACGAGGAGCCGCTGACCCCCGAGGAGATCGCCTCTGGCATCGTCGACATCGAGGAAGAGTGCAAGGACGAGAAGCAGCTCCGCACGGACGCCTTCAACGCCTTCATGAAGCTCAGCGAGCGCGACCTCATTTCCGATGAGCCGCTGTTCCGTGAGATGACCCGTTACTACTCCATGTACTTCAAGGGTGGCATGGGTGCCGAGGCCGTCCGCGACCTGCTCGCTGCCATCGACCTCCCTTCCGAGGCCGAGAAGCTCAAGGCCATCATCGCCGACGAGGACTCCCAAAAGCAGAAGCGCGAGAAGGCCGTTAAGCGCCTCGAGGTCGTTGACGCCTTCCTGAAGGGCGGCAACAGCCCCGCGAACATGATCCTGGATGTCATTCCGGTCATTCCGCCCGATCTGCGCCCGATGGTCCAGCTCGACGGCGGCCGCTTCGCCGCGTCCGACCTCAACGACCTGTACCGTCGCGTGATCAACCGTAACAACCGACTCAAGCGCCTGCTCGACCTGGATGCCCCTGCGATCATCGTGAACAACGAGAAGCGCATGCTCCAGGAGTCCGTGGACGCCCTGTTCGACAACGGCCGTCGTGGTCGCCCGGTCTCTGGCCGTGGCGGTCGCCCGCTCAAGTCGCTCGCCGAGGCCCTCAAGGGCAAGCAGGGTCGTTTCCGTCAGAACCTGCTGGGCAAGCGTGTCGACTACTCCGGCCGTTCGGTAATCGTTACCGACCCCAAGCTGCTGCTGCACCAGTGCGGTCTGCCCAAGACCATGGCGCTGGAGCTCTTCAAGCCCTTCGTCATGAAGCGCCTGGTCGAGCTTGGCAAGGTCGAGAACATCAAGGGCGCCAAGCGCGCTATCGACCGCGGTGCCACCTTTGTGTGGGACATCCTCGAAGAGGTCATCGACGGTCGCGTCGTGCTGCTCAACCGTGCACCGACCCTGCACCGTCTGTCCATCCAGGCCTTTGAGCCGGTGCTGGTCGAGGGCAAGGCTATCCACCTGCACCCGCTGGTCTGCTCGCCCTTCAACGCCGACTTCGACGGCGACCAGATGTCTGTCCACGTGCCGCTGTCCAGCCAGGCTCAGGCCGAGGCCCGCGTGCTCATGCTCTCTGCGAACAACCTGCGCTCGCCGGCATCCGGCAAGCCGGTCAACATCCCCTCGCAGGACATGATCATTGGTGTGTACTACCTCACCCAGGTCCGCGACGGTCTGCCGGGCGAGAACCACGTGTTCGCCAGCTTCGACGACGCGCTGCACGCCTATGACTGCCGCTCCGAGGTCGACATGCAGGCCAAGATCCAGGTCCGCGTGTCCGCTGCCGACGCCAACGTCATCAACGAGGACGGCACCCGTATCTTCCGCGTCAAGAACGGCAAGAACGAGTTTGTCGACTACGACGTCACCGGCAACAAGACCGCGCGCTTCGAGACCTCTATCGGCCGCATCATCTTCAACCGGCAGTGCCTGCCCGAAGACTATGAGTTCATGAACTACAAGATGGTCAAGGGCGACGTGGCCAAGCTGGTTGCGGACTGCTGCGATCGTTACCCCGAGGCCAAGGTCGGCCCGATCCTCGACGCCATCAAGTACTCCGGCTTCCACTACGCTACCCGCGCCGGCCTCACCATCTCGGTGTGGGACGCTCTCATCCCTGCCGAGAAGCAGGAGCTGCTCGATCGCGCCCAGGCCAACGTCGACCAGATCAACGAGTACTTCGAGGAGGGCTTCATCAACGAGACGGAGCGCCACATCGAAGTCGTTAACGAGTGGACCGCTTGTACCGACAAGGTTGCAGCGCTCATGCTCGACTTGTTCGACGAGGAGAACCCGCTCTATATGATGGCCGACTCCGGCGCCCGTGGTTCTAAGACCCAGCTGCGTCAGCTCGGCGGCATGCGTGGCCTGATGGCAGACATGTCCGGCGAGACGATCGACCTTCCCATTAAGGCGAACTTCCGCGAGGGCCTGTTGCCGCTCGAGTACTTCATTTCGACCTACGGCGCCCGTAAGGGCCTGGTCGATACCGCATCCCACACCTCGGACTCTGGTTACCTGACCCGTCGTCTGGTCGACGTGGCCCAGGACGTCATCGTCCGCGAGGAGGACTGCGGTACGCACGAGGGCGTCACCTACAACCTCATCATCCCCGGCACCACCGACCTCAACACCGACCTCGTCGGCCGTTGCTTCATTGAGGACGTCGTGGCTCCCGATGGCACCGTGCTCTTTGAGCAGGACGGCTACATCGAGAAGGTCGCCGACATCCAGAAGATGGTCGATGCGGGCCTTAAGAAGGTCAAGCTTCGCGCGCTGCTCACCTGCCGCTCCAAGTACGGCGTGTGCCAGAAGTGCTACGGCTGGGATCTTTCCACCCGTCGTCCGGTCGCCATCGGTACCGCGGTCGGCATTATTGCCGCCCAGTCCATCGGCGAGCCCGGTACGCAGCTTACGATGCGTACCATTCACTCCGGCGGCGTCGCTGGCGTCGACGATATTACGCAGGGTCTGCCTACGGTCAGCCGTATGTTCGATATCGTCGGCAACGTCAACGAGAAGATCCTGGGTCGCGAGGCCGAGCTGGCTCCGTACTCCGGTCACCTCTCGATTAAGCCCGAGAAGTCCGAGTACGTGCTGACGCTCACCGACTCCGAGGACCACACCCGTGTCCTCGACGAGCGTCGCGTCCCCGCTTCGGTGCGCTTTATGCCCGAGATCGAGGACGGCTGCGAGGTTCGCGCCGGCGACCAGATCACCAAGGGCTTCGTCAACTTCCGCAACCTGCGCAAGCTGACCGACATCGAGTCGACGATGCACACCTTCGTCGAGAGCGTCAAGGACGTCTACACCAGCCAGGGCGTCGACCTGAACGACAAGCACATCGAGGTGCTCGCACGTCAGATGCTGCGTCGCGTTCAGATCACCAACCCCGGTGACTCCAAGTACCTGCTTGGTCAGTACGTCGACCGCTACGAGTTCGCTGACGAGGTCGAGCGCGTTGCCCGTCTGGGCGGTCAGGCTCCCGTGGCCGAGCCCGTCATCCTGGGTACGCTCAAGGTCGCGTCCAACATCGACTCCTGGCTGTCGAGCGCTTCGTTCATCCGTACCGCTGGCGTCCTTACCGAGGCTGCCATCGAGGGCAAGGTCGACCACCTGCTCGACCTTAAGTCCAACGTCATCGTCGGTAAGAAGATTCCGGCCGGTACCGGCCTCAAGCCGTACGCCAACGCCAAGCTGACGTATCGTACGGCCGACGGCTACGTGGACATCGACGGCCCGGCTTCGCCCAACGCCAAGTCGCTGCCCGAGTGGGCTCCTGTGGAGCTCAAGGACCTGGACGAGCAGCTTCCGCAGCAGCTCGACTGGGCCGGCTACGACGAGTTCGGCGGTGCTGACGGTTCGTTCACCCGCAACGGCCACACCATCTCCGCCGAGAAGGCTCGCCTGTACCTGTTCGACGACCTGGGCGTGTCGCAGCGCTGGACCAACAAGTTCAGCGAGGTCGGCATCGAGACGGTTGGCGACCTGGTTGGCAAGTCCGAGGAGGATCTGCTGCGCATCGATGGCATCGGTGCCAAGGCGATCGAGGAGCTCCGTGACGGCCTCGAGGCCCACGATCTGCTCTACATCCTCGAGAACAACGACGACGTTGCCGACGAGGAAGACCTCTCGCAGCTGCTGCAGATGGTCTTTAGCCCCGACGGTCCGGACGATATCCTGCTGGGTACCTCCGCTCCGACGCATCACGCCGACGCCGACGAGGAGCTCCTGGGCGCCCCGATCGACGACAAGAAGGCTCCCGCCAACGGCGCGATCAACGAGGACATGGCTTCTCTCGATGAGCTGCTCAACCAGCTCGTGGACACCGACGACGCCGAAGAGGCCAAGGACAACGACGAGGAGTAACTAGTTCCGCCGTTCTAACGAACGGCGGCGATCTCCGTCGCTGCGCGGCCCCCAGAGCTACAATCTGTCATTCAAAAGGCAGGGCATGACCAAAAGGTCAATGCCCTGCCTTTTTCATGCCACCTTGTACGCTCTGGGGGCCGCTCGCTTGCGTATGCTCAACCTGTTGCGTTCCGTCGATCCCTTGCCAATAAGGGGCAGAGTTTTTTTGGTAGGTTATTCCTGCTTGAATTTGAAACATTTCGTTCGGTCAAAGCGTATCTATGGTGAGGGCCTCAGCAAGAATCATTAACGTCACCGGGAGGTGATTATGGAAGAACAAGCATTTAGACAGGCGGTCGAAGATCACCGGGATGTCGTGTTTCGAATCGCATTGACGTACCTGCGCGATCGTGCCGATGCCGACGATATTGCCCAGGATGTCTTTCTTAAGTTGCTTAAAAGCGATGGACACTTTGAAAGTTGGGAACATCTTCGCCGCTGGCTTATCCGGGTCACGATCAATGAATGTAAATCGCTCTTTCGAAAGCCATGGAGGCGTGTGGGGGATATTGAGAACCTGGCCGATTCGCTTTCGGCGGCGCAGGATGAGACCAAGGCGGTCCTGTCAGACGTTATGCGACTTCCGGAGCGATTCCGCGTTCCCATCGTGCTCTATTACTATCTGGGCTTCTCGACTTCAGAAATTGCCGAGTTACTGCATGTGCCAGCCGCGACCGTTCGAACGCGTTTAGCTCGCGGCAGATCGAAACTCAAGTTCATCCTAGAGGAGGGCGACCGTGAAATCCAACCAAATCAAGCAGGCCTTCGAGTCCGTCCAAGCCGATAGCGATCTTGCTGACCGTGTTCTTTATGCCGCTGCTGGTGAGCCGCTTCGCCGAAAGGGTCACGCGAAGCCTCTGTATGTTGCCGTGATCGGATGCCTTGCCGGAGTGCTGGCGACCGGAGGGGTCGCCTACGCCGTCGTCAATTCCAGTTATTTTGCCTCTGCCTGGGGAAACCATGGCAACGGAGAGTCCATTACCTGGACTCAAGGTGGCTCGTCGGGGACTAAATATACCTACACCAGAGAGTTTGGTGATGGTATCGCGCCCCAAAGCTTGGAGGGTTCAGTACAGAAGGTCAATCTGTCCGTCGAGGGCAACGGCTATACGCTTGATATCCATGAGATGGCAATCGACCAAAACGGCTGCGGAGCCGTGACGTTTACGTTGTCCAATCCAAATGGAGTTAACTACTACAAGCCAGCAGCAGAGATTGGCGAACTTGTTCTCTATGGTGAAGAAGAGCAGGGCATCGGCACGCCCGATATGAAGTTCGGCGAGGAATGGCCTGACACACGCAGCACAATTGATAAGGACACATCAAGCGATACTGTCATTAATGGCACGATGTACTTTGCCGCTATGGATCGCGAGCGAGATTTGCAACATGCTGTCACCTGGAATATCCATTGGACCGAGGGTGAAGGTGAGAGTGCGAGGCGGTTTGAGGCGTCGACACCCGAGTTCAATATTGGAGCGTACGTCGATACAAAGGAACTCCGCTCCGGTGACTCGCCTCTTGAGATTAGCCCGTTTTCCATCCAGACGCACATCGATGATCTGGGCTATGAAGCAGTTGATAATAAGCTGACCGTCAGCTACAAGGATGGATCGGAGCAGACTATCGAAGATGACGACGCAGGGGTGTTCAACTCATATTTTTCTTATGCGCGCAATAGCGGAGAGAACATCTGGGTGCCAACGAAGTTGATTGATGTCGACCAAGTGGTCTCAGTAACGCTTGAGGGCACGAGGTGCACGTCAACAGGAGAGACCGAAACAGAAGTACCCTTTACCATCGTTTATTCGTAAAGTCTGGGCCGCTTCCCAAGAGGGGAAGCGGCCTATTTTGCGTTATATGGACGGTTAGATTGAACGCTATTTGTCTGATTCTCGGAAGAACGTGGCAAATGGATACGAATCACCGTGAAGAGCGACATTTCCCATGATAAAACCGACCAAAATAAACCTGTCCCTTTTTGGCAGGGAACGTTGCCCCAACGAGCACGTCGGATTCCCGTGCCGCCCGGGCCGGGGATCCGCCACGCGCACAGGAGGGGATTCCTTTTGTGTAGGCTTTGCGGAAATGTGCCTATTTTGGGATACGCCCGGCGGCGTGGTCTGTTGACGGCACAGCTAACGCCACGTATCCTATCGAACTGCGTGTTTCGTAGGGGGATGCTGACCCCTCGATTCAAGCCGTTGCACTTTACAGAAAGCTGGAATCATTCGAGAAGGAGTACGCTTTGCCTACTATTAACCAGCTGGTTCGCCAGGGCCGTCGTTCCGTGCCCAAGAAGTCCAAGAACGCTGCTCTGCAGCACAACTCCCAGAAGCGCGGCGTGTGCACCCGCGTCTTCACCACGAGCCCCAAGAAGCCGAACTCGGCTCTTCGTAAGGTTGCCCGTGTTCGCCTTGTCAACGGCATCGAAGTTACTGCTTACATCCCGGGTGAGGGCCACAACCTGCAGGAGCACTCCATCGTGCTCGTCCGCGGCGGTCGTGTCCGTGACCTCCCTGGTGTCCGTTATCACGTCATCCGTGGCGCCTACGACGCTGCTCCGGTCCAGAACCGTATGCAGGCCCGTTCCAAGTACGGTGCTAAGCGCCCCAAGGCTAAATAAGCCAGATAACGTTTTGATACTTTCGCCGTGTGCCGCCTAAGCGCCGCACGGTAGACACTTAAGGAGATTTCACATGCCGCGTCGTGCAGCAGCTAATCGTCGTGAGGTTCAGCCTGACGCCGTTTACAACAACCGCCTGGTGACTCAGCTCATCAACAAGGTCCTTCTTGACGGCAAGAAGGCCACCGCTGAGCGCATCGTTTACACCGCTTTCGAGATCGTTGCCGAGAAGTCCGAGGGTGGCGACGCTCTCGCTACCTTCAAGAAGGCTATGGACAACGTCAAGCCCACGCTCGAGGTTAAGCCCAAGCGTGTCGGTGGCGCAACCTATCAGGTCCCGATGGAGGTCAACTCCCGTCGTTCCACCGCTCTGGGTATCCGCTGGATCGTCAACTTCTCCCGCGCTCGCAAGGAGAAGACCATGGCCGAGCGTCTCGCCAACGAGATCCTCGACGCCTCCAACGGCCTGGGCGCTTCCGTCAAGAAGCGTGAGGACGTCTTCAAGATGGCCGAGGCCAACCGCGCGTTCTCTCACTATCGTTGGTAAGTTAAGGTAAGGAACTAACATGGCTAAGCCTAAGTACAAGCTTTCCGATACCCGTAACATCGGCATCATGGCCCACATCGATGCCGGTAAGACCACCACGACCGAGCGTATTCTTTACTACACCGGTAAGACCCACAAGATCGGTGAGGTCCATGAGGGCGCTGCCACCATGGACTGGATGGTTCAGGAGCAGGAGCGCGGCGTAACCATTACCTCCGCTGCTACCACGTGCTTCTGGAACAAGGACGGTAAGGACTACCGCATCCAGATCATCGACACCCCGGGCCACGTTGACTTCACCGCCGAGGTCGAGCGCTGCCTGCGCGTCCTCGATGGCGCTGTCGCCGTCTTCGACGCCGTTGCCGGCGTTCAGCCCCAGTCTGAGACCGTTTGGCGTCAGGCTTCTACCTTCAACGTCCCCCGCATCGCCTTCATCAACAAGTATGACCGCGTGGGCGCTGACTTCTTCAACGCTATCGAGACCATGAAGGATCGTCTCGACGCTAACGCCGTGGCCGCTCAGGTCCCGATGGGCGCCGAGGACAACTTCTGGGGCGTCATCGACCTCGTTACCATGACTGCATGGGACTTCAAGGCCGACGAGAAGGGCATGACCTACCCCGAGCCGATGGACGAGATCCCGGCTGAGTTTGCCGACATCGCTGCCACCAAGCGCGAGGAGCTCCTCGACGCTGCTGCCAGCTTTGACGACGAGCTCATGGAGAAGATCCTCATGGAGGAGGACTTCACCGTCGAGGAGCTCAAGGCTGCTCTGCGCAAGGGTGTTCTGGCCAACGAGCTCAACCTCGTCTTCGTGGGCTCCGCCTACAAGAACAAGGGCGTCCAGGAGCTGCTCGACGCTGTCGTCGACTACCTGCCCAGCCCGCTCGACGTTGAGGCCGTCACCGGTACCGATCCGGACACTGGCGAGGAGATCCAGCGTCATCCTTCCTTCGACGAGCCCTTCTCCGGCCTGGTCTTCAAGATCATGACCGACCCGTTCGTCGGTAAGCTCACCTATGTCCGCGTTTACTCCGGCCGTGCCGAGTCCGGCTCCTACGTGGTCAACGCCTCCAACGGTCAGCGCGAGCGCCTCGGCCGCATCCTCGAGATGAACGCTGCTGAGCGTATCGACCGTGACGACGCTGCCGCCGGCGACATCGTCGCTTGCGTCGGCTTTAAGAACTCCACCACCGGTGACACCCTGTGCGCCGAGGGCAAGGAGATCGTCCTCGAGAAGATCGAGTTCGCTAAGCCCGTTATCGACGTTGCCATCGAGCCCAAGACCAAGGCCGAGCAGGACAAGATGTCCCTGGCTCTGACCAAGCTCGCCGAGGAGGACCCGACCTTCCAGGTGTCCACCAACCACGAGACTGGCCAGACCATCATCGCCGGCATGGGCGAGCTGCACCTCGAGATCATCGTCGACCGTCTGCTCCGCGAGTTCAAGGTTGACGCTAACGTCGGTAAGCCCCAGGTTGCCTACCGCGAGACCGCTGGTCACGACGTCGAGAAGGCTGAGGGCAAGTTCGTCCGTCAGTCCGGCGGTCGCGGTCAGTACGGCCACGCTGTCATCAAGCTCGAGAAGATGGAGGAGGGCTTCGGCTACGAGTTCGTCAACGCTATCGTCGGCGGCGTCGTGCCCAAGGAGTACATCCCGTCCATTGACAAGGGCATCCAGGAGGCCCTGAACACCGGTGTTATCGCCGGCTTCCCGGTCCTCGACGTTAAGGTCACCCTGTTCGACGGTTCTTACCACGAGGTCGACTCCTCCGAGGCCGCCTTCAAGATCGCCGGTTCCATGGCTATCAAGGACGCCCTCAAGAAGTCCGATCCGCAGCTGCTCGAGCCGATCATGGCTGTCGAGGTCGAGACCCCCGAGCAGTACATGGGCGACGTTATGGGCAACCTCTCCGGTCGCCGCGGCAAGATCGAGGGCATGGAGGATCGCAAGAACAGCAAGCTCATCCGTGCCAAGGTGCCGCTGGGCGAGATGTTCGGTTACGCTACCGACCTTCGCTCCCAGACCCAGGGCCGTGCATCCTACACGATGCAGTTCGACTCTTATGAGCCCGCGCCCAAGTCCATCGTGGACGAGGTCATGAGCAAGAACGCCTAAGTTCGAGCTCCCTGTTACGTAATCCGCGAGAGCATCTCTCGCACTCTTTGGAGGTTTAAGTTGGCTACCCAGAAGATCCGCATTCGCCTCAAGGGCTATGATCACGAGGTCGTCGATCAGTCCGCGAAGCTCATCGTCGAGACCGCTCAGAAGACCGGCGCTCGCGTTTCCGGTCCTGTCCCCCTGCCCACCGAGCGCAACCTGTACACGGTTATCCGCTCGCCGCACGTGAACAAGGACTCCCGTGAGCAGTTCGAGATGCGCACCCACAAGCGCCTCATCGACATCCTCGACCCCACCTCGGGCACCGTTGATTCGCTCATGCGTCTCGACCTCCCCGCTGGCGTCGACATCGACATCAAGCTCTAAGCGATTTCGCTCATAGCTTAAAGGGCCCCGCTGCCGTTACGGTAGCGGGGCCCTTTTGTTTTGCATGATGGGTTTAGACCGCCGGGTAAGGCTGCCGAGCGGCTGGCTGTGGCGCCCTATTCACTCACGGGACGCAGCGATGCCTCCTCAAAATGGAAGGATCGCAAGCCGTCTTCCGTTTCGATACACGCGCGACCAAAGTCGTCGACCGTTTGAAAGATGCCGCGTGCCAGCTCGTCACCGACAGGGGAACGGGCGATAACGGTTTCCCCTATCCAATTGAGGTGAGCTACATAATCATCGTGGACGGGCGCGAGCGGACCGGCGTCTTCTTCCTTGGCGTTGAGGCGTTCTGCCCAGGCATCTACAGCGTCTATAACTGCGTGATAGACCTCATCGAGGAGCATGTCGACGGCGGGAACGCTCTCGTTGAGGTCCGAGAGGCCAATTGCCGCCAGGCCGCCATCGGGCACCTCTTGGGGCGTGTAGTTCACATTGACGCCAATACCGCAGACGGCAAAAGGTTTGCCTTCGTTATCGCGTGCGGCCTCGACCAGAATGCCGCCGAGCTTGCGTCCTCGCGCGACAAGGTCGTTGGGCCATTTGAGGCCAATCTCGTTTGCAAGACCCTGTTTTTCGAGTGCCTCGAGCACCGCTAAGCCGCTGACGGCGGCAAGACCAGAGAACTTTGCAGGATTAACGCATGGGCGCAGGACAATCGAAAGCAATAGGTTGCCGGCGGTTGAATCCCACTTGTGGCCGCGTCGGCCGCGTCCTGCTGTTTGAGCCCGGGCGGCAAGTCCTGTGCCGTGCGGCGCTCCCTGTTTTCCTGCTTCGAGCAGGTCATCGTTGGTCGATCCGGTTACGTCGACTATCGTTAATTTGGCATCCAAAACGGCTGCTACCTCCTAAGTTAATAAGGCAATTGCGCAATGGTGTCGAGAGATAGACACAATGTGAAGCCTTTGTCGCATTTGGACAATTTAATGTTAACACGTCAACAACGACAAAAATGCGCTATCCTCTCTTGGTCGATGTAAACACGTCAACAACTCAAAGGAGGTTAGTGATGGGTTTCACGATTCTTGGAACAGGCTCGGCGCTTCCTAAGCGCAGTGTTTCCAATGATGAGCTGTCCGAGTTCCTCGATACCTCGGATGAGTGGATTTTTACCCGCACAGGTATCAAGAGCCGCCACGTCTGCACCACCGAGTCACTTGACGACCTTGCCGTAGCGGCGAGCGAGCGGGCGCTCCAGGTGTCCGGAATCGACGCGAGCCAGCTGGATCTGATCGTCTGCTCGACGACGACGGGTGACCACCTTGTTCCCGCTGAGGCGTGTGCCGTTGCTGAGCGACTAGGAGCGGCGTGCCCTGCCTTCGATGTCTCGGCGGCCTGTGCCGGCTTCGTGTTTGCGCTCGATGTCGCCGAGGGCTATATCGAGCGCGGTCGTGCCGAGCGCGTGCTTATCGTTGCTGCTGAGCAGATGACGCGCGCGCTCGACTGGACCGACCGCGCCACCTGCGTGCTCTTTGGCGATGGGGCAGGCGCCGCAGTGATTGGGGCTGGGGGAGACAGCCCCCTTGCCGTTGAGCTTTCGACGGCGCCCGACGTCGAGACGTTGCGCGTTCCCGGTCTGGTCGGCACCTCGCCGTTTAAGGCTTCCGCAGATAGCAAGAGCGTGCTGTCCATGAATGGCCGCCGCGTGTTCAAGTTCGGCGTCAACGCCATCTGCGACACGGTCCATAAGCTTGCGGGCGATGCGGGCATTTCGGTCGAAGACATCGACCATTTTGTATTCCATCAGGCTAACGAACGAATCCTGAGTCAGGCGGTCAAGCGCCTGGGCGTGCCAGACGAGCGCGTGGTTCGCACGTTGCGCGAGACCGGCAACATTTCGAGCGCATGCATTCCGCTTGCCCTCGACCGGCTGGCAAACGCCGGTGCACTTCACACGGGCGACACGATCGCCTTGGTTGGATTTGGCGCCGGCCTGGATATAGGTGGCTATCTGCTTCGTTGGAAGTAGTCGCACATAGGAAATAAAAACGCCCTAGGGCACAACCAAAGGAGAACTACCATGGCAGATCAGAAGACCTTCGAGCGCGTTTGCGACGTTATCCGCGAGACCGCCGGTCTTGACGATGTCGAGATGAAGCCCGAGTCCACGCTCGAGGAGATCGGTCTCGACAGCCTGGGCACCGTCGAGATCCTCGTCGCCGTTGAGGATGAGTTTGGCATCCAGCTCGATACCGAGGAGAACCCCAAGACGGTCGGCGAGTTCGCCGATACGGTCGAGGCGGCATTGGAGAAGTAGAGATGCTCAAGACTCCTCTCTGTGAGCTGCTCGGCATCGAAAAGCCCGTGTTCCAGGGCGGTATGGCCTGGATTGCCGATGCCTCACTGGCGTCCGCAGTGTCCGAGGCGGGTGGCTTAGGCATCATCGCGGCCATGAACGCCGACGCCAACTGGCTTCGCGACCAGATTCATGAGCTGCGCACCAAGACGGATAAGCCCTTTGGCGTCAACGTCATGCTCATGAGCCCGTTTGCCGACGAGGTCGCGCAGGTCGTGATTGACGAGCGAGTGCCGGTCGTCGTGACGGGCGCCGGCAATCCCGCCAAGTACATGAAGGCGTGGAACGAGGCGGGCATCAAGGTCATCCCGGTCGTTGCTTCGGTGGCGCTGGCGCGCCTCGTGGCACGTCGTGGAGCCACGGCGGTTGTTGCCGAGGGTACCGAATCGGGCGGCCATATTGGCGAGACCTCGACGATGGCACTGGTGCCGCAGGTCGTCGATGCGGTCGACATTCCCGTCGTGGCCGCCGGCGGTATTGCCGACGGCCGCGGCGTGGCGGCCGCCTTTATGCTGGGCGCCGCCGGCGTGCAGGTGGGTACGCGCTTTCTGGTCGCAGACGAGTGCACCGTCTCGGAGCAGTACAAAGAGATGGTCCTGAAGGCCAACGACACTTCGACGCGTGCGACCGGTCGCTCGACGGGACATCCGGTGCGCGCCCTCAAGAGCCCCTTCACCAACGCCTATGCCAAGAGCGAGGGTTCCGGCGCGAGTGCCGAGGAGCTAGGTGCTATGGGAACCGGTGCGCTGCGTAAGGCCGCCAAGGACGGCAACTACGAAGAGGGTTCGTTTTTGTGTGGACAGATTGCCGGCATGGTCAACGAGCGTCAGAGCGCACGCGAAATCGTCGACGATCTGGTCGAGGGTGCCGAGCGCGTCCTGAAGGGTGCGTGCGCATGGGTAGCGTAGCGTTTTTGTTCGCCGGCCAGGGTGCCCAGCACCCCGCGATGGGCGTCGACCTGATCGAGGCATCGCCGGCGGCCGCCGAGGTGTTCGCCATTGCCGACGAGGTACGCCCGGGGACCGGTGAGCAGTGCCGGAGCGCCTCCAAGGAGGAGCTCTCGCAGACCGAGAACACGCAGCCTTGCGTGTTCGTGCACGACTTGGCTGTCGCCGTCGCCCTGCGCGAGCGAGGCGTGGCGCCTGCCGCCTGTGCGGGGTTCTCGCTGGGCGAGGTCGCTGCACTCACCTTTGCGGGGGCATTCGATACGCGAGCGGGTTTTGAGCTCGTATGTGAGCGCGCGGCGCTTATGGCCGCGGCTGCCGAGCGCCATCCGGGCGGCATGCGCGCCGTCATCAAGCTCGATGCAGCGCAAGTCGAGGGCCTGGCAAAACAGGCCGGCGAGAACTGCTGGCCGGTCAACTACAACAGCCCCCAGCAGACGGTTGTGGCCGGAGCGCCCGATGCGTTGCAGACCCTCGACGTCCTGGTAAAAGAGGCTGGTGGCCGGGCCATGAAGGTCGCGGTGTCGGGTGCATTCCATAGCCCCTATATGGCCGAGGCGACCTGTAGCCTTGCTGCATATATCGAGGCCGGTCACGCGCCGTCTCCGTTGCTCATTCCTGTTATGGCAAACATGACGGCGGCACCCTATCCGGCCGACCCGCAGGCGGCATCGGAGGTGCTGGCCAACCAGGTGAGTCATGCCGTGCGCTGGGTCGACACGCTGCATGCTCTGCAGGATCAGGGTATCGACACGTTTATTGAGGTCGGCCCTGGCAAAACGCTGTCCGGCCTGGTCAAGCGTACGTTGAGCGACGTTCGTGCGTATTCATGCGAAACGGCCGAGCAGGTCGCAGCTATTGCCGACGAGCTCGCATAGTCCACAGGGCTGTAACCCGAAAGGAATGACATGGGCAATTTGAACAACGGCGCGCTCGGGCGCGACGGATCGCGCCGTGTGGCGCTGATCACGGGCGGCTCGCGGGGTATCGGCCGTGCCTGCGCTGTCGGTCTGGCGGAGGACGGCTTTGATATCGCCGTTGTCTATGCCGGTAGCGCAGATGCGGCGCGCGAGACGTGCGAAGCCTGCGAGGCGGCTGGCGCCACGGCACGCGCATATCAATGTGACGTGGCCGATCCCGATGCCGTCAACGTCTGCGTGGAAGCGGTCCTCAACGACTTCGGCTCGATCTGGGCGCTTGTCAACAACGCCGGTATCACGCGCGACGGCCTGCTCATGCGTATGGGTGACGATGCCTTCGACCGCGTGCTCGATGTCAATCTCAAGGGCACGTTCAATACGACGCGCGCGCTCACCAAGACCTTTATGCGCCAGCGCGGCGGTTGCGTCATCAACATGAGCTCGGTTGTGGGCCTGATGGGCAATGCCGGGCAGGCCAACTACGCCGCCTCCAAGGCGGGCGTCATCGGTCTGACCAAGGCGGTGGCGCGCGAGCTTGCGCCCCGCGGCGTACGAGTGAACGCGGTCGCCCCCGGGTTTGTCGAGACCGATATGACGGCAAAGCTATCGGATAAGGTGCGCGCGGCAACCGAGGAGCAGATTCCCCTTAAGCGCATGGCACGCCCCGAGGAAGTAGCCGGCGTGGTGCGCTTTTTGGCGAGCGATGCGGCGGCCTACATTACGGGCGAGGTCGTACGCGTCGACGGCGGAATGGCGATGTAGAAACCAGGGCCGAAGAACGGCTTGGATGAGGAGACCATGATGGAACAGAGAGTTGCAATCACCGGCATCGGCGTCGTATCGCCGCTCGGCAACACGGCGCTTGCCACCTGGGCGGCCATGTGCGCCGGCACGTGCGGTATCGGACCGATCACGCACTTCGATACCGGTGCGTTTGCCGTTAAGGTGGCGGCCGAGGTCAAGGGCTTTGACGGCAACGAGTACTTTGGCAAGCGTGACGCCAAGCACCTGGACCCTTGCGTTCAGTTTGCGATGGCGGCGTCGGACGAGGCAATGCACGATGCGGGCTTTGATGTCGAAGGCGCCATCGATCGCGAGCGCCTGGGCGTCTACGTGGGTTCAGGCGTGGGCGGCATGCAGACACTCGTCGACAACGTCCATACGATTGCCGACCGTGGGCCCCGCCGCGCATCGCCCTATATGATCGCGATGATGATTCCCAACATGGCTTCGGGCAACATCGCGATTCGCCATAAGGCAAAGGGCCCGACCCTGCCCGTGGTGACCGCGTGCGCAACCTCGGCCCATGCGGTGGGTGAGGCGTTCCGCGCCATCAAGCACGGCTATGCCGATGCGATTCTTGCCGGCGGTGCCGAGGCCGCCATTATCCCCGATGCCGTTGCGGGCTTTACGTCCTGCCGCGCATTGACCACCAACCCTGATCCCGCGACGGCTTGCCGCCCGTTCGATGCAGACCGCGACGGCTTTGTGATGGGCGAGGGCGCCTGCGTGCTCGTGCTCGAGAGCATGGAACATGCGCAGGCGCGCGGTGCGCACATTTATGCCGAGGTCGTGGGCTACGGCAACACCGATGATGCCTATCACATCACGAGCCCCGATCCCGAGGCTGCCGGCATTGCCCGCGCGATATCGCTGGCGGTGACCGAGGGCGACGTCAAGCCTTCCGAGGGTCTCTACATCAATGCCCACGGCACATCGACCAAGCTCAACGATTCGTCCGAGACGGCGGGCATCAAGCGAGCACTCGGCGAGGACGCGGCGCGCGCCGCACATGTCTCGTCGACCAAGTCGATGACCG
>CABUSL010000017.1 GCA_902494295.1 uncultured Collinsella sp. | reverse complement strand
GTCGCGGCAATCGCCAAGAATTTGCGGCGAACCTCGACGATCCAAGGCGTCTCGCGTGTCGACTCGCTGGAGATTCCCGAGGAAGTCCTACGCGAGGCAATCGCCAACGCCGTAATCCACCGAGAATACGGAGATCGGTTCTGTGGGCAGTCAATCGCTGTTGACGTTTTTGATGACCGTATCGAGGTGACGAACCCCGGCGGCCTATACGGAGGAAAGACTCGCGAGAACCTGTTTGACGGCAACTCCCGATGTCGCAATGCGACGCTTGTGAAGCTCATGTCGATTGTCCCGCTGCCGGATGGCGCAGGTTCGCCGGCTGAGGGCAATGGCTCGGGCATCCCGATGATGATCGATGCCATGCGCGCGCATGGTCTGGCCGAGCCCCTGTTCTGCCCGGGGTTCGATCGGTTCAAGGTCGTACTTTACCGTTCAAAGATCGAGCCGGTCGATCATGGCGGGGGCTTAATTGTGACGGCACTCAAACATTACGGCGAGCTGGGGACGCGTGAGCTGGCAGAGCGCACGGGGCTCACAATTTCCCAGGTTAGGTCGCGCGTCAACGCGCTCATTGCTCAAGGCGAGCTTGAGCCCACGGCGCCGGCGACGAGCCGCAACCGCAAGTATCGACTGTTGGAGCGCGTGGAATAAATGCGTTAGCGGACGAGGCGACCCAATAATCGACCCTCGATTGGCGCCCACTAAGGTTAAGCGGTTGTTGCCCAGTTGACGGTGATGCTAAAGACTCGGCTTACGCCGGCATGGCCGCGAACCCGTCCATCAAGAACAGCCTAAGAACCAGCTTGATGACATATCCCGGTTTGACTTCAGCCGCGTCAAAGACATGGCGCTCGGCGAGCTCGCTGCAGTATGTATAGATGTCGCGGATAAGGTCCGCGCCCGAAAGCGTAAACATGTAGCCTGCGTCCGAAAGCGCATTGGGCGCGGCGGGCAACTTGGCCATGTGGCAGAACGTTTGCAGGTCGGGCGCCATAACATTCTGGTAGTCGAGGTGGCCGCTGGCATCCTGTGCGGCAAGCTCCAATTGGCGCACAAAATCCAGCGCCGCTGCCAGCACAAAGCTCGGCGTAGGCGCGTTGACGTCCTGAGTGGTCGCCACGAGCCTGCCCGCCGCCTGCGTGACAAGCCAAGCGACCTCGCGCTGGCAACGCACGGCCTTGCGCGTAACCGGCTTGATGGACGAAGAAGAAACGCTCCCCTTAGGCGGATTCGAAGCAGCCATAAGACCCTCCCATGAACAATCCGGCCCAACAGGCCCGGACGAAACACGTGCTACATCAGTATACAGGGGAGTGGGGTGGAAAAATGGAGTCGACAGCGTGACTGCCGGCTCCGGATTGCTTGCCTTAGAGGCCGTACACTTCGACCATAGCTTCGCCAATGCGATGGGGCACGCCGGTGACGAGCGCGTTGCCCATGCAGAAAGCTCGATGGCCGTCGGTCATACCAGTATCCGTCCAGCCCTTGGGGAATCCTTGGAGTTGATCGAGCTCGTCGGGAACGAGGCGGCGGAAACGGCCGTCGGGGCACTCGATAACATGCTTAAATCGGCTGGCGCCCGTGCCGCCTTCGCCCGTGAGGATGGTGCGGCTCGGTTTGTCGGTGGCATCCGGGAAACTCATGGCACCCTCGGAATACGTGTACGTAAAGCCCGTCTTTTTGTTGGTGCGTTCTTCGCGCTTGCTGCCCTTGAGGTAGCGCCAGTCGGGAAGCTTCTCGTCGGAGATGTAGAACTGCTCCGGAACATACTCCTCATTAACAAGTACATCGCCAAGCACACGGCGCTCGCCGTGATAATCCTCAACGAAGTCGCAGGTCAAAACATGGCAGCCCTGCATGACACCGGCATTCTTGAACTGAGATGTCTTTTGACCAACGCCAAAACGAGTCGAGTTCTCGTAAGGATCAGGCAGGACATCGAGCTCGGCCATTTCGTCAGGGTAGATGGCGGGGAAGGCCTTCGCCATGACACCGTTGTGCATGCGGTCAACGAGATCGACCTTGCCGGCGTTCTTCTCGCAGAAGATATAAACGCGCTTGCGGCGCTGGGGAAAACCATATTCCGCGGAGTTGACCACGCGCCATTCGACCGTGTAATCGAGGTCGGCAAGGCAGCTTAGGATGATGGCGAAGTCGCGACCGCGCTGAGACGCGGGCGACTTGAGCAGACGATCGACATTCTCAAAGAGACCGAAGCGCGGCTTCTTCATCTCGAGGAAGTGGTAGATGTCCCACCAAAGGACACCCTTCTTGCCCTCGATGCCATGTGCCTGGTTAAGCGGGCGAGCGACGGAGTAATCTTGGCAAGGGAAGCCGCCGACGACCATCTGGACGTCGGGGATTTCAACCTCTCCGGCTTCAGCCTGTTCCAGGACTTTATTGATATCTTCGTTGACTACGGAATCCTCGCCAAAGCGGTCCATATAGCAGCGTGCCGCGAACTGACGAGCCTTGGTTCCGGGTGGTTCCCACTGATTGGCCCAAATGGTGCGAAAGGGTCCGGCGGGCTTCATGTAGAAATCTGGATAACGAGGGTCAGCGTAGCCTTCGAGGCCCAAACGAAATCCGCCGACGCCAGCAAAAAGCTCGGCGATTTTGACCTCTGACATACTCACTCCCCCAAATCGCTGCAAATGCAAAGATCAAGGGTACAGAAATCGGGTTGCAAATGGAAGATCCCTTAGGGGATCTTCACGGTATAACCCGAATTTACAGTAGCATACGTGTTAGATCATGTCTTATTTCGAGAGGATTTGCCATGTCCAAGAAGCACCTCGATTTCAAGCGCATGCTTGACGATACTGATTTTTCTGACCCCTCAAGCATTGAGCGGTATGCTGCCAATCTCGACGGGATGACGTTTCGCGATATTCTCGAGCTTGGCATTGCGCCGGAGGGGGAGAGTGCGCCCAAGGACTTTGGGTCTAAGAAGTACAAGGGCGGTATGGGAACCCTGATCGAGGAGCGTTACTTTGGCTACAAAGCCAACAGCGACGATCGGCCGGACTTTCCCGAGGCGGGTGTGGAACTCAAGGCAACATGCTTCGACGTGCTCAAGGATGGTCGCAAGTCTGCCGGCGAGCGTCTTGTCTTGACGATGATTCCCTACGACCGTCCCGTTTCGCTCGACTACGACAGCTCGCATCTCAAGACCAAGCTCAGCAATATCCTGCTGATCTACTACGGCCGTGACCGCTCCATCGACAAATACGACCAGCGCATTGAGCGTGCAGTCATGGTTCGTCTGCCCGAAGAGGATATGAAGATCATTCGCGCCGACTACGAGAAGATCATTTCGTACATTCAGGATGGTCGCGCGGACGAGCTGTCGGAGGGCATGACCACCTACTTGGGCGCCTGCACAAAGGGCGCAACCGAAGCGACGATGTGGGTTGACCAGTATTACGAGTACTTCAACACCGATACGGGCGAGATCGAGCACCGCCGCGCGAAGCGTCGTGCCTTCTCACTCAAGCGCTCGTACATGGACTATGTGCTTCATACCTATGTTCTCGGTGCTCCGCGCATTGGCGAGAGTATCGTCCAGGCCGGCGACAAGTCCATTGATTTCGAAAGCTACGTTACTGCGCTTATCGAGCGCCACTATGGTGAAACTGATCGCCAGATTGCAGAGCAGTACGGCCTGGAATACACGGGAAACAAGGCGCAATGGACGACACTCGTTTATCGAATGCTCGGAATTAAAAGCAATGCTGCCGAGGAGTTCGTTAAGGCTGGGATTAACGTCCGCGTTTGTCGCGTTAATAAGAGGGGACACATCGAGCAGGCAATGTCTTTCCCTCCGTTTGAGTTTAAGCAGCTAATCAATGAGGATTGGGAAACGTCATCCTTCCGTGCGCGCCTTGAGACCAACCGTTTCTTCTTTGTCGTGTTCCGTGAGGACCACGAGGGGGAGTGGCGTCTTGACCGCTGCCTATTCTGGGCAATGCCGGCAAACGAAATCGAGGGCCCCGCAAAGGCCTGCTGGGATGAGACTCGCAAGGTAATTCGTGAGGGCGTTAAGCTCAGTCCGTATCGGGACGCGAGTGGAAAGCTCAAGGTGACCAACAATCTGCCCGGTATGGCGGACAACCCGATTGTCCACGTTCGCCCGCATACCTCAAAAGCTGCGTACAGATTCGCCGACGGAACCGAAATCGGCGACATTGCGAGGAACGCCTACGAGTTGCCCGATGGACGTTGGATGACCAGGCAATCGTTCTGGTTTAACAAAGGCTATCTAGAGCACATCCTGGGGTTGTAGCCTTCGAGTCGGCAATTCAACTACCTGTGCATACTCGATTTTCGAGGATATCTGGACTCGATTTTCGAGCCTTGCCCTACAGGTAGATTCCCTCGAACAGGGTCTTGTGGAACTCGGCGTGGTGGTCGCGTGCCCAGGTAAAGAGTGCCTGGTCAAAATTGGTGCGCGCGGCTGGGATGCCAAAGACGCCGGCAACTTCGACGCGCACAAACTCCAGTGCCGGCAGCTTGTTGATGGCAGTGAGGGCAAACGGGGACGAGGGCTCCTCGAACAGATAGCGGCTGCCTTGCAGCGCGTCGCAACTGGTGCACGTGTTGCCGAGCGACGGGGCTTTGGAGGCTCGCGCGCCTACGGGCTTGTAGCCGCAGCGCTTATGAAGGTAGTCGCGGATCTCGCCCGGCACGCAGCCAAGAGCGGGCACGATGGCGAGTGCGTTAGCGTTGGCCGTGTTGATGGCAATGTGCCCGGCTTCGTTGGACGCGTGCGCGATGGCGATGCTCTCGTCGTTGTCGGCTCGATAGGGAATGCCGAAGGCCGCGACCGAGGTCTCTTTGTGACACTTCCAGCACTCGCGCTTGCCCAGTACTAGATATATATACGGCGCTGAGGGGTCGGATCGGTCAACACCGGGCAGCCACTCGGCAAAGGGCTCGGGGTTAACGCCGCTGGGTACATACCAGATCTTCTTGGTCCGGTCCCATTTGGCGCCCAGCGCCTTGGCTTCTTCTTTGTGCGAAAAGGGGACATCGAGCTCGGTGCGCATGGCGGCTCCTTGGTGCTGCAGGTGCAAGTGGCTCAAGGATACCGCAGGGCGCAGACATCGCGGCGTTTTGCTGAGAAGTTGCGGTGCGGACTGATTGGTTATGCCGATGGATAGATCGGCAAGTAGATGGTCGGCTTTTGGCCAGTTGGGCGGTTGGAGCTGCCAGCGGATTTGGCGACATAAAACAAAACAGCCCAGAGGGCATAGCCTCTGAGCTGCGAACATTTGGTGGGCGTTAGAAGATTTGAACTTCTGACCTCTTCCGTGTCAGGGAAGCGCTCTCCCCCTGAGCTAAACGCCCGATCAAGGGTGCGCAAGCGCGCAAGGGATAATATAACGGAGCCTGAACTCGGTGGCAAGAACATTTTTAAAAATCGCTTACATTGTGGAATTCGGGGGCTTCGTCATATCCATTTTAAAAGAGCCTGCTGCCGCGATTTGGCTGTCGCATAATGCAAGGCCATTGCGGTATCGAGCTATGGAAAGACACCTGCGGAATTGTCCTACCGATAAGCGGACAAGCCTCCAGCTGGTGACTTCGCCGTGGTAAGGTAAGCCGAATTGTTTCCAGGCTGTTTCGGGGGAGTGGAATGAGCAAAGAGTGTGTCGAGCAGGTCGAAGGCGCAGGGGCTTCGGTGCCGATGACCGATATATCGAACATTGATGTGCCCGAGGGCACCGACGAGCTCAGCCGCAACACCCGTCGCGCCTGGCGCGAGCGCCTGAACGATGCGTCGTCGCGCAAGATGATCACGGGCGTCTTGGCTACGCTGGTGGGCGGTTCGTTTTGGGGCTTCTCGGGCACCAGCGCGAGCTTTCTGTTCGATACCTACCACGTCGACACCTTGTGGCTTATGAGCGTGCGTCAGATTCTCGCCGGTCTACTCTTTATGGCCGTGGTTGTTACGCGCGACCGCGAGCGCCTGGTCAAGCTCTGGACCACACCCGCCGATCGCAAGCAGCTGCTGCTCTTTACCGCTTTTGGCCTGCTGTTCAACCAGTTTTGCTATCTTTCGGCCGTGCGCCTGACGAACGCCGGAACCGCGACGGTGCTCCAGTGCCTGCAGCTCGTTATCATCATGGGCTACACCTGCGTGATCGATCGCCGCATGCCGCGTACTCGCGAAGTCATCGGCATTGGCCTGGCTCTGGGTGGAACCTTTTTAATCGCCACCGGCGGCGACCCCACCAGCCTGAATATCTCGCCGCTTGGCCTGGCAGCAGGTCTTATGTGTGCGGTCAGCGCCGCGTGTATGGCGGTGATTCCCGCCAAGATCCTGCCCGAATACGGCAGCCCCATCGTCACGGGCTCGGCAATGCTCACGGCGGGCGTGATCTCATGTGTCTTCGTGCAGCCCTGGGCGCATGTGCCGGCACTCGACGCTGCCGGCGTCGAGGCGCTCGCGGTGTTCGTGGTTATCGGCTCGTTTTTTGCTTACATGCTCTATATGCAGGGCGTTAAGGACATCGGCTCGGTGCGTGCGAGTCTCATCGGAACCGTGGAGCCCGTCTCGGCGACCATCACCAGCGCCGTTATGCTGGGCACGGTGTTTTTGCCGACCGACCTTATCGGCTTTGCCATGATCATCGTGATGATGTTCCTCACGGTGTAGCTGGCGCCGCCGCCAAGACGGAAAAGGTGTTGTGCCGCATTTTCGCCAATTGATGTCCGTGTCTGGAGTTTAGCTGTCGATGCTCAAAATGCCATAAACTAGTAACGTTATGGACTTTTTCATTGCGACTCAATTGCGAGGATTTCTTTATGGCTGGTAATCACTTTAAGGGCAGCGATAGCGGCCGTCCTGCAGTTCCGCCGCGTCCGAACGGGGCTGGTAAGGCCGGCACGCCGGGCGGCGCTGGACAGGGCGGTTCCGGTAAGCGCGTGTCCCCGGGCGAGACAGCGATGTTTACCGCTCTGTACGAGCAGTCTCAAAAGGCAAAAAAGACCGGCCGTGCAAGAGGGAATGTCTTTGCGGGCGGTGCAACCTCCACGTCGCAGCCGAGCGGGGCTCCTTCGGTACCCGCGAACAACGCAGGTGCTGCCAACGCCGCGAATGCCGCCGGCAACGTTAATGCCGACAAGGCCGCCAACAATACTCCCTCTGCCGGTGGCGCGGGGCTTACGGGTAACCTTGGCACGATTTACACCGGCGCCTCCGAGACTGGCACGTTCGCCCGCCTGGATGATAGCGGTGCCGAGTTTGCGGGCTCGGGTTCCAAGGAAGATTATTACGATTTTGGCTTGAACTACGGTGGCGACGCTTCGCCGAGTTCGACCTCTGACGGTCTGGTCCGTCATCGCCATCGCAAGGGCGAGCGCAAAAAGCGTCACACCGGCGCCATTATTGCCGTTGTAGTCGCGGTGCTTCTCGTTGCGCTTGGCGCAAGCGGCTTTATGCTGCTTAACTCGGCAAAGACCGTAAAGAGCGAAGCGAAGGAGGCTGTCGAGATCGTCGGTGGCCTTAAGGACAAGGTCACGTCGGGCGATTTTTCGACGCTGCCTGACGACGCGAAGAAGATCGATGAGCTCTGTAACAGCATGAAGGCGGAGACCTCGAGCCCGCTGTGGGCGGCGGCTTCGTTTATCCCGGTGTATGGCAGCGATATCAATGCGGCCCGCACCATGATTGACGCCCTGTCCGATGTCTCGAGCAATGCGCTGGTTCCCATGGCCGATAACCTTTCGCAGGCAACGCCCGGCAAGCTGTTTCAGGACGGCATGATTAACGTGTCCGCGCTGCAGGCGGTCGCCGATTCGCTTTCCAGCAGCTCGAAGGTGTTCAAGAGCGCCAACGAGAAGGTCCAGGGCATTGGCGATACTCATATTTCCCAGGTGACCGAGCTGGTCGATAAGGCCAAGGACGGCTTTGCCACCCTCAACGGCGCGGTTGACGCGGCGGAGAAGGTCGCCCCCGTCCTTCCCCAGATGCTCGGCGCCAACGGCCAGACGCGTCATTATCTTGTGCTCGCGATGAGCAATGTCGAGATCCGCGCCTGCGGCGGTTTCCCCGGTTCTCGCGGCGTGATGTCGGTGACTGACGGTAAGCTCGAACTGGGCGATTTTGTCAAAGTCGACATGATGAAAGAGCCTTTGAGCCCGCTTCCCATCACCGATGAAGAGGCAAACTTGTTCACGACCGGATGGGGCCTGACCGGATTCAACACGCTCGGATACACGATGGGCGACGTTACGATGACGCCTGATTATCCGCGTGCGGCTCAGCTTGTCAGCGATATGCAGAAGGCCATTGTCGGAGATGACATCGACGGCGTATTTGCAGTCGATCCGGTATTTTTGCAGTATATGCTCGGCGTTGTAGGTGGCACACAGCTTCCTGACGGCACCGTCGTTGATGGAAGCAACGCTGCAAAGGTGCTGCTGCACGATATTTATTGGAATTACCCGGTAGAGGAACAGGACGCCATTTTTGCGGCGGTTGCCGGATCAGCTTTTAACAAGATTGTGGACGAACTGGGCTCCAGCGATATTACTAAGATTGCTGCCGCCATCGAAAAGGGCGCTTCCGAGGGTCGCATCCTCATGTATTCGAGAAATGATGACGAGGAAAAGGCCGCGAAGGCTCTTGGAATATCGGGCGCTCTCCAAACCGATACGTCGGAGGCTCCGATCTTGGGCGTCTATGTGAACAACTACAGCTATTCAAAGATGGATTGGTTCCTCGATAAGCGAGTCACCATCGATTCTTCGGTTGAAAATGCCGATGGCTCGACGACGTATCGAGTGACCACCTCGCTCAAGAACACGATGACCCCCCAGGAGAAGGCCGAGATGCCTGGTTATTTCCAGGGCCATAACGGCATTAGCCAGGATATTGACGATGAGGTGCTGAGGCTTTATCTCTATGCTCCTGCGGGAGGCAGCATTTCGGATATTAAGACTTCGGGCTCCGGTTCTATCGAGATGAACGAAGCGACGCACGATGGCTTGAAGGTTGCATGGGGCGGTGTCCACATGCTTCTTGGACAAGACATAAAGGTCGAGTATACGGTCACGACTTCGAAGGACTCTGGGCACAAAGAGCTTAAGGTTCGTACCACGCCAACCGCTCAAACGTTCGAACAGGATAAGTAAGATATGAAGTACTTTGGCACCGACGGCTTTCGCGGTGAGGCCAACGTTGGGCTGACGGTAGAGCATGCGTACAAGATCGGCCGCTTTGTGGGCTGGTATTACGGTGCCAACCGCAGTGCTAAGGCGCGCGTGATCGTGGGCAAGGACACGCGCCGTTCGAGCTACATGTTCGAGGCGGCGCTGGTGAGCGGCTTGGTCGCGAGCGGCGCGGACGCCTACATGCTGCACGTGATCCCGACGCCGGGCGTGGCGCATCAGACCGTGGAGGGCTGCTTCGATTGCGGCATTATGATCAGCGCGAGCCACAACCCGTTTTGCGATAACGGTATTAAGCTCGTCAACAGCGACGGCTTCAAGATGGACGAGGACGTGCTGGAGCTCATCGAGGACTATATCGATGGCAAAAGCGAGGTGCCGCTGGCTACGGGCAACCATATCGGCGCCACAGTCGACTACATGCAGGGTCGCAACCGCTATATTGCCTCGCTCATCGCGAGCGCGAACTTTTCGCTGCAGGGCGTCAAGATCGGTCTCGACTGCGCCAACGGCTCGGCATCCTCGGTGGCCAAGCCGGTGTTCGACGCGCTGGGCGCCGATGTGCGCGTGATCAATGCCGCGCCCGATGGCTTTAACATCAATGTGGATTGTGGCTCCACGCATATGGAGCGCCTACAGCGCCACGTGGTGGAACAGGGCCTGGACGTGGGCTTTGCCTACGACGGCGATGCCGACCGCTGCCTGGCCGTGGACGAGCGCGGTCGTGTGGTCGACGGCGACCAGATCCTGTACGTGTGCGGCGTGTATCTAAACAAGCACGGGCGACTTTCGGGCGGTACCGTGGTGCCGACGATCGCCAGCAACTTTGGCCTGGTCAAGTCGCTGGAGCTTGCCGGCCTAAGCGCCGTGACCAGCGGCGTGGGTGACCGTCATGTGTATGCCAAGATGCGCGAGGGCGGCTACAGCCTGGGCGGCGAGCAGACGGGTCATACGATCTTTGGCGATATCGAGCGCACGGGCGACGGCATTATGACCTCGCTGCGCGTTATGGAAGTGATTCGTGCCGAGCGCGAGACGCTCTCGCAGCTCACGGCTCCGTGCAAGCTGCTACCGCAGGCGCAGGTTGCTGTACGCGTGGCGGATAAGGACGCCGCGCTCGAGAACATGGGCGTGCAGAACGCCATCGCCGAGGCTGAGGCGTCGCTGGCGGGTGAGGGCCGCGTGCTGGTGCGCAAGAGCGGAACTGAGTCGGTAATCCGCGTTTTGGCCGAAGCCCCCGACCAAGCAGCTGCCGACGCCGCCATGAAGCGTATCGCCGCCGCACTCGAGGCTTTATAGTTACGCGGTTTTACCAAACCGCGTAACTGCTCGACGCTGCAAACGGCCCCAAGCGGCAAACTGACGTTCAATTTCAAGGGCGCGACCAGAAGGTCAGCGCCCTCTCATTTCACGTCATCTTGCTCGCTCGGGGCCGTTTTCGCTGACGTTGCCAAGACATCGGCGTCAACATGGATGGCGTTGGCAATGGCGTGCCGGTCAATCCTTACAACTCGTACAGCGTGGTGAACTTGTCCTGCAGGTAGCTGCAGTAGTAGCGGGCATCGAACGCCATGCCGCATGCGCCCTTGATGAGTTCCGGTGCATCTTTGGCGCGGCCCCACTGCCAAATGTGCTCGCCCAGCCAGGCTCGGACGGGCGCCAGATTGCCGCTCGCGCAGGCGCCGGTAAGGTCGACACCGTCGCGGCACATGGCCGGCACAAACATGGCATCGTAGGCGCTACCCAGCGCATACGTGGGGAAGTAGCCAAACGAGCCGCCGCTCCAGTGCGTATCCTGCAGGCAGCCGTGTGTGTCGTCGGGAACGGGAATGCCCAGGTACTCATCCATAAGGCGGTTCCAAAGCGCGGGGATGTCCTTGGCCGTGGCCTCGCCGGCAAACAGCATGCGCTCGATCTGGTAGCGCACCATAATATGCAGGGGGTAGGTGAGCTCGTCGGCCTCGGTGCGGATCAGCGACGGCTGCGCGATGTTCACGGCGCGGTAGAGCGTGTCCTCGTCCACGCTGCCGTAGACCTCGGGCGCGTGGCGGCGCAGTACCTCGAGCAGCGGTCCCATAAAGGCGCGGCTGCGGCCCACGGTGTTCTCGAAAAAGCGGCTCTGGCTCTCGTGGATGCCCATGGAGGTGCCGCCCTCAAGACAAGTGCGCGCATAGGCGGGGTTGACGCCCAGCTCGTACATGGCGTGTCCAGCCTCGTGGATGATGCTGTAGACGTTGGAGATGCAGTCGTCCTCGTAGATGTGCGTTGCGATGCGCGCATCGCCCACCGAAAAGCCCTCGCTAAACGGGTGCTCGGTAAAGGCAAGCGTGGTGTCGTCCAGGTCCAGGCCGACGAGCTTCATCAGGTCAAAGCTCATGGCGCGCTGGGCGGCCTCGGGCACGCGGGCGTGCAAAAAGTCGGCATCGGGCTGCTGGCCGCGCTCACCGATGGCGTGCACGAGCGGCACGACCGTGGCCTTGACCTCGTCGCAAAACGCATCGAAGCTCTTGGCGGAAAGGCCGCGCTCGTACTGGTCGAGCCACACATCGTACGGGTCGCGCTTGGGGTCCATGAGCTCGGCCTGATGCTTAAGCTGTCCGACGATTCTGTCCACATAGGGCTCAAAGCTCGCCCAGTCGTTGGTCGCCTTGGCCTTGTGCCACACGGCATCGGCCTCGCACGTGAGCCTGGTCCAGGCCTCGGCCTCCTCGGTGGGGATGGCGCTTGCCTCGCGCTGGTCGCGGCCGAGCACGCGAATCTCGTCGAGCAGCTGCGGGTCGTCGATCTTGCCGCCAGCGACCGTCTCGCGTGCCAACGAGCGCACAAGTTCGACAGACTTTTCGCTGGTCAGGAGCTTGTGGTGCTCGCCGGCTAGCGTGCCCATAGCATCTGCGCGGGCCGCGGCGCCGTTGGCGGGGGCAATCGTCGCGCCATCGAACTCGGCAATCTTGAGCAGATACTCGCGGGTCCACAGCTTGCCCTCGAGCTTGCGGAACTTCTTGACGGCCTTGTCGGCCTTCATGCCTTTGGCAGCTTTTGCCACGGCGGCCTCGGCCTTCTTATCGAGCTTCTTTCCCATACCATATCCTTAATCTCGCAGGCCGCGCGCCACGGGTGGGCGCACAGCCAGTTTGCACAGCTACCCGTCTTGTACCCAGCGCGAACAAAACGGAACGCGGCGATACGCTCGCAGAATGTGGTATCCTATAGCCCAATGCGTTGACGGAGAGGGTTTTGCCCGCCGCGTCGCCGGCAAGAGAGGGAAGGTCATGGGCTGCAAGCCTTCCTGCGGTGGCAAGGGCCAAGCGTTCACTCCCGAGCAGCGACCTCAACGGGCGCGCGGCCAGCGGCGGCGATGTCCCCAGTAGGGAAGCCGTGAGCCTTGCGACAAAGGGCAAAGAGTGGGCGCGGCGGGCCAGACATCCGCCGGGTCAAACAAGGTGGTACCGCGGAATTCAACCGTCCTTGGGCAATGCACATGCCCGAGGACGGTTTTTTTGTTACCGAACCGGGCCGCGTTTTCGCAATGCTAGGCGGCATCGGTCGCCCCGGCAAGCGAATGCGCGAGAGACGAAAGGGAAGACATGAGTCTGATTGATGATCTGGTCAAACTCGAGGAAGAGGCCAAGGAGCTCGTCGCAGGCGCCGACGACGCCGCCAAGCTCGAGGCTGCGCGCGTTGAGCTGCTCGGCCGCAAGGGTCGCATCACCGGCCTGATGCGCATGATGGGCAAGCTCGCCCCCGAGGATCGTCCCGTGATGGGCAAGCGCGCCAACGAGATGCGCCAGCTGATCGAGGGCATGCTCGACGAGCGCACCACCGAGATGAAGGCCGCCGCCCTCAAGCACGCACTCGAGCACGAGGCCGTCGACATCACGCTGCCGGGCATTCGTCCGCAGATCGGCCACCAGCACCTGATCAAGCAGATCATCGAGGAGGCCGAGGACATCTTCTGCGGCATCGGCTACACCGTCGAGTCCGGCCCCATGGTCGACACCTCCTACTACAACTTCACCGCGCTCAACGCCCCCATGGATCACCCGAGCCGCTCGGCCCGCGATACCTTTTACGTGGTCGACAACAACCCCGGCAGCGTCGCACACCCCGAGGCTCACGCCCACGGCGAGTCCGACGTGCTGCTGCGCACCCAGACCTCGGGCGTGCAGATCCACACCATGGAGTCGCAAAAGCCGCCCATCTACATGATCTGCCCGGGCACCGTCTACCGTCCCGACACAGCCGATGCCTGCCACCTGCCGCAGTTCAACCAGATCGAGGGCCTGGTCGTCGACGAGGGCATCACCTTTGGCGATCTTAAGGGCACGCTCGACTACTTTGTTAAGTGCATGTTTGGCGAGGATCGCAAGACGCGTTACCGCCCGCACTTCTTCCCCTTCACCGAGCCCAGCTGTGAGGTGGACGTGAGCTGCCACGTCTGCGGCGGCAAGGGCTGCAACTTCTGCAAGCACAGCGGCTGGATCGAGATCTTGGGCTGCGGCATGGTCGACCCCAACGTCCTGATCAACTGCGGCATCGACCCCGAGAAGTACACCGGCTTCGCCTTTGGTATTGGCGCCGAGCGCGTCGCTGCCCTGCGCTACGATCTGCCCGACCTGCGTACTCTCATGACAGGCGATATGCGCTTCCTGAACCAATTTTAGGCTGCGGCTTGCCCAAGCACGGCACCTCGGCGCTCATTCGTCGCTTGCGTACCAAAGTACGCGGCGCTCCTCTTTCGGGCCGATCTGCCGCACTTGGACAACCCTCGCTTTGTAAGGAATGTTCACAAAGTTGAAGTTTCCACCTGCATCTCTTCGCAGGCTTTCAGTATGAAAGGAGAGCTAGATGCGTGTTTCTTACGACTGGCTCAAGACCATGATCGATATTCCGGAGGATCCCAAGACCCTTTCGGACGAATATATCCGCACCGGCACCGAGGTCGAGGCGATCGACACCGTGGGCGAGTCCTTCGACCACGTGGTGACCGCCAAGGTGCTCACCAAGACCCCGCACCCCGATAGCGACCACATGTATGTGTGCTCGGTCGACGTGGGTGACAAGAACCTCGACGCCGACGGCAACCCCGCTCCGCTGCAGATCGTCTGCGGCGCGCAGAACTTCGAGGCCGGCGACCACATCGTCACGGCCATGATTGGCGCCGTGCTTCCCGGCGACGTCAAGATCAAGAAGAGCAAGCTTCGCGGCGTCGTGTCCATGGGCATGAACTGCTCCGCGCGCGAGCTCGGCTTGGGCGGCGACCACTCCGGCATCATGATCCTGCCCGAGGATACGCCCTGCGGCATGCCGTTTGCCGAGTACGTGGGCTCGAGTGATACCGTGCTCGACTGCGAGATTACGCCCAACCGCCCCGACTGCCTGTCCATGATCGGCATGGCCCGCGAGACCGGCGCCATCTTCGACCGCGATTTCCACGTTGAGCTGCCCGCCATTAAGGCCGAGGCCGGCCGCGCGACCGACGACGAGCTTTCCGTCGAGATCGCTGACGAGGGCCTGTGCGACCGCTACGTTGCCCGCATCGTGCGCAACGTCAAGGTCGGCCCGTCGCCCGACTGGATGGTCAAGCGCCTTAACGCCTTGGGCGTGCGCCCGCACAACAACATCGTCGACATCACCAACTATGTGATGATGCTCACCGGTCAGCCGCTGCACGCCTTTGACCTGGACACCTTTGCCGAGCGCGATGGCCACCGTCGTGTGGTGGTTCGCGCCGCCCAGCAGGACGAGAAGTTCACGACGCTCGACGGCGAGGAGCGCGTGCTCGACGCCGGTATGGGCCTCATCACCGACGGCGAGCGTCCCGTGGCGCTGGCCGGCGTAATGGGCGGCATGGATTCCGAGATCGAGGACGACACCGTCGACGTGATGGTCGAGAGCGCCTGCTTCAACGCCGGTCGCACCTCGCACACCAGCCGCGATCTGTCGCTGATCTCCGACGCCTCCATTCGCTTTGAGCGCCAGGTCGACGAGACCGGCTGCGTGGATGTCGCCAACGTTACCTGCGCGCTGATCGAGGAGATCGCCGGCGGCGAGGTTGCTCCCGGCTATGTGGACGTGTTCCCCGCGCCCAAGACCATCGACAGCATTAAGCTGCGCCTGGCCCGCGTGCGTGCCATCTGCGGTGCCGACATCGAGCCCGACTTTATCGAGCGTTCGCTCACCCGCCTGGGCTGCACCGTCGAGCGCGACGGCGAGGACTTCATGGTCACCCCGCCGAGCTTCCGTCCCGACCTGCCGCGCGAGATTGACCTGATCGAGGAGGTCCTGCGCCTATGGGGCATGGGCCGCGTTACGGCGACCATCCCGGCTGCCAAGAACCACATCGGCGGCCTGACCCGCGAGCAGAAGCTCACCCGTAAGGTCGGCGAGATCCTGCGCGCCTGCGGCCTCAACGAGACCACGACCTTTGGCTTTGCCGCCCCGGGCGACCTGGAGAAGATTGGTATGTCCACCGAGGGCCGCGGCTGCCCCGTGGTTCTCATGAACCCGCTGGTGGCCGAGCAGACCGAGATGCGCCGCTCGCTGCTGCCGGGTCTGCTGCAGTCTGTGGCCTACAACGAGGCCCACGGCACGCCCAACGTGCACCTGTACGAGGTCGGCAGCCTGTTCCATGGCCGCGAGAACGCCAGCCTGCCCAAGGAGACCAAGTCCGTGGCGGGCGTGCTCTCGGGCCAGTGGAGCGAGCAGTCCTGGAACATGAAGTACCGTAAGCTGCGCTTCTTCTTTGGCAAGGGCATTGTCGAGGAGCTGCTTGCTCAGCTGCGCATCGAGAAGGTTCGCTTCCGTCCCGTCGAGGGCGAGGGCTATGCCTTCTTGCAGCCGGGTCGCGCCGCCGAGGTTCTGTCCGGCGGTACCGTGCTGGGCTGGGTTGGCGAGATTCACCCCGAGGCGCGCGAGGCTATGGGCATTGACGAGGTTGTCGTTGCCTTTGAGCTCGACCTGGACAAGCTGATCAAGGGCGCCCGCAACCAGGAGAACTACCGTGAGTTCTCGCAGTACCCGGCCGTTGAGCACGACCTTTCTATCGTGGTCGACAACACTGTGACCTGCGAGGATCTTGAGCGCCGTATTACCAGCGCCGGAGGCAAGCTGCTCGAGGATGTGCGTCTGTTCGACGTCTACCGCGATCCCATCCGCATCGGAGCGGGCAAGAAGTCCATGGCCTTTGCGCTTACGTATCGCTCCGACGACCACACGCTTACCAGCGAAGAGGTCGAAAAGGCGCACCAGAAGATCGTTACCAAGGTGTGCAAGGGCGTAAACGGCGAGGTCCGCGGCTAGGTCCTGCGCCGGATATAGGCCAGCGTCGGCTGCCGTCGAGTCTTACGTGACTGCTGTTTTCGGTATAAGGCACCGTTGAGCCTGCATATATGACACGCGCATTACATAACAGCGTGCTGCTTTGTCGGCAGTGCGCCGTTTTGCTATGATAGCCCGCGGCGTGTTACGAATCTGACATTACGTAACACTGGAAAGGTGATTCAAGCGGCGTTGCAATTCCGTGCGCCGATAACCGGGAGGCGTACATGCACATTCCAGATAATTATCTGTCCCCGCAGACCGATGCCGTCATGGCGGTGGCAATGGTGCCCGTCTGGGTTCACTGTATCAAGAAGGTGCGCGCCACGCTCGATCGCGAGCACATGGCTTTCCTGGGCATCTGCGCCGCATTTTCCTTCTTGCTTATGATGTTCAACGTGCCGCTGCCCGGCGGCACCACTGGCCACGCCGTTGGTGGCGCACTCATCGCGCTGCTGCTGGGCCCCGAGGCCGCGGCTATCGCGGTTTCGGTCGCGCTGGCGCTGCAAGCGCTGCTGTTTGGCGACGGCGGCATCCTGTCCTTTGGCGCTAACTGCTTTAACATGGCCTTCGTGTTGCCGTTTGCCGCAGCCATCGTGTTCCGCGCGCTTAACAGCCGTTTGCACGACAAGAGCTGGGGCACCTCGGTTTCGGCCATCGTAAGCGGCTGGGTCGGCCTGTGCCTGGCGGCCCTGTGCGCAGCAATCGAGTTTGGTATTCAGCCGATGCTTTTCACGAATGCTTCGGGCGCTCCGCTGTACTGCCCCTTCCCGCTGTCCATTGCCATTCCGGCCATGATGATCCCGCATATGTTGGTAGCCGGCGTGGTCGAGGGCGTGGCGACTGCCGCGATCTACGGCTTTATCAAGAAGACGGCGCCGAGCGTTATCGTCGGCCCCGAAGCCGCCGATGGACAGCTTGCTGCCGAGGGCGCTGCTGCAAAGAAGACCTCGCTGGTCCCCACGCTCATCTTGGTTGCCGTGCTTGTCGTGGCCACGCCGCTGGGCCTGCTGGCCACGGGTGACGCCTGGGGTGAGTGGGACGCCGAGGGCGCCGCGACCGCCGTTCAGGAGGCTGGCGACGACAGCCTGCAGGCTTCGGTCGGTCTCGACACCCCGACCTTTGCCGACGCTCTGCCTACGGGTGATTACCTGCAGGCCTATTCCGAGGAGCAGGGTCTCGGCTTTGCCGGTCAGGCTGCCATGTATATCCTGTCCGGCGTGATTGGCGTGGCGGTGCTCACCATCGCATTCCGTCTGATCTCGCTGACGGTCAAGGAAAGCGGAGCCCATGGCGATGGTCGAGCTGCCTAGCTGGCTTGCGGCCGAGGAGCGATACGAGCCCACGGGCGCTCGTCATCGCGTGATGCAAAAGAACGTCCTGCACCTGGCGAGCCTGCTTGAGCGGGTTCGCCTGGGTGGAGGCGCGCACGAGGGCGGGTCGATGGTCGACCGCGCCCTTTCTTGCGTTTCGGCTCCGGTGCGCCTGGTGGGGATATTCGTTTGCGTCCTGTGCGTGTGCCTGACACAAAGCCCGCTGTACCTCATGTTGATGGCGGCCATTGCGCTGGTGCTCGTTGCCGTGCGTCCCGTACGCGGGCTGCGCGCGACCTTTGTGCCGGCGCTTGGCGCCGCGGGGCTCGCAGTGGTTTTGGCGCTGCCTGCCCTGCTGCTGGGTGCTTCCGCTACGGGCGCCATGCTCAAGATTGCGCTCAAGACCTTCATTAATGTGTCGCTGGTGCTGGGCGTTTCGTGGACCCTCACGTGGAGCCGCATATCGGCGGCGCTCAAGATGCTGCATCTACCCGACGAAGTTATCTTTACGTTTGATATGGCGCTCAAGCACATCGAGGTGCTGGGTCGTACGGCGCACGATCTGTGCGAATCGGTCATGCTGCGCAGCGTTGGCCGTGCGCCCGAGGGATTTTCGCGTACCGATTCGATCGCGGGTATCATGGGCATGACCTTTATCAAGGCGATGAAATGCAGCCGCGCGATGGACGAGGCTATGCTTTGCCGCGGCTTTGCCGGTGCGTATCCGGCTCCCGCGCGCGCCAGGTTTGGCTGGCGCGATGCGGCCTATGCGGCCGGCGTGGCGCTGCTGACAGTGTTGTGCGCCGTGCTGTAGGCGCTGCTGGTTCCGACTGGGGATGTAAATGGGGAAGGGCGACGTTTTGACGATCGATATGAATAGTGCGGCGGGCACGAACGGTATGGGCGGCGCCGAGGTCGTTCCGCTCATCGAGCTGCGCGACGTGGTGTTCTCCTATGCGGGGCATACGGTTGTCGATGGCGTGTCGCTGCAGGTCGATCGTGGTGAACTCGTTGCCCTGCTCGGTCCCAACGGCTGCGGCAAGACGACGATTATGCGTCTTATTAACGGCCTTGAACTCGCGGACGCAGGGGCATACCTGTTTGACGGGCACGTGGTCGATGCGGCGTATCTGAAGGATTCTGCTGCTGCTCAGAAGTTCCACCAGCGCGTGGGCTTCGTATTCCAAAACGCCGATGCCCAGCTGTTCTGCGCCACGGTGGGCGAGGAAGTTGCTTTTGGTCCCGCGCAGATGGGGCTGCCGGCAGACGAGCTCGAGCGCCGCGTGCGCGATGCCATGGGGCTGTTCCAGGTTGCCGACCTTGCCGACGCCTCTCCCTATCAGCTCTCGGGCGGGCAAAAGAAGCGTGTGGCGCTGGCGGCAGTTGTATCGATGAACCCCGATATCCTAGTGCTCGATGAGCCCACCAATGGGCTCGACGAGGATTCATGCGACATCGTGGTCAACTTCTTGCTGGCCTACGTCGCGGCGGGTAAGACGGTCTTGATGAGCACGCATCACCAGGATTTGGTGCGACGCCTGGGTGCCCGTGCAATCTATATCGATCGATATCACCATGTGGTCGAGACGCCTTCGCCGTCGTATGGAACCGAAAGCGGTACTACGGACTAGCTGCTGCGTAGAGCGTGCGTAGCCGCCCGCGCGGCTTTGCCGTGATGGTATAGTTATCCAGGTTTTTTATGGGGGTGGCTATGCCAAGTTGGAACATTCATATCGCTCAGACGGAGCGTTTGCTGGAGCGCACCGGTGCACTTGCCAATAGCGTGCGCGACCGCAATGCCTTTTTGTTTGGCTGCGTGGTTCCGGATATTTTCGTGGGCTATATGGTCCCTGGCATCGCCGATCCCATCCCGTACCGCATTACGCACTTTGCCAAGCCCGAGCCTATCCCTAAGCCGCGTGAGCACGAGTTCTGGGATACCTATGTGGCACCGTTGCTTAAAAGTTCGCCCACCGGTGCGCCAGCCGCGGCGACCTCGATTATCGAGGAGCGCGAGCGACTGAATCGCGTGCACTATCCCCAGCGCTACAGGGATGCTGAGCCGGTTGTCGGTCCCGGCGCTCGTGAGTTCTCGCTTGCGTCAGAAGATGTGGCGCAGTCGTTGCTCGATTTGACACTGGGTGTCTGGTCGCATCTGGTGGCCGATACCGTATGGAATACGCGCGTGAATCAGTACCTGGAGGCGCACGGCGGCAAGCCGTGCGAGGAGTTCCGCATTAAAAAGCAAGGCGACTTTGACTGGTTTGGCAAGACGCTGGGCATTGTTTCCATCCCGCGTGCGACCGATCGCCTGTATACCGCTGCGACGCGTTTTGGGCAGTATCCCATCCATAAGGAGTATGTGCTCAAGACCATCGGCGTCATGCACGAGATCGTGCGCGAAAACCCCGGCGAGCCCGATCATCCGCCGTACCGCCTGCTGACCGAGGAGTTCTTTGACGCAACGTTTACCGAGGTCGTCGAGCTGACCGAGGCGGGCTTTGCGGCTCGCGTTGCTGCTTCTGACGTTCCCGCAGTCCCTCTGATCGCTAGCTGCTAGCCGGCCGGCTTAACGGAGAACAGTTCATCCCAATTGACCAACAGCTCCCGCCGCAGGGCATCTTCGGTGGTGCGCTCGGCATCGGAGAGGCTTGCGACTGAACGCAAATCGATGAAGCGGCATATGAAGAAGGTCTTAAAAAAGGGCCCGGAAGGCAATGCCTTCCGGGCCCTTTGCAATGCAAATCTGCTTGCAAGTACGATTTAGCGCACCTGAGCGACGTAAGCGACGTTGGTCGAGGAGACCTTGTCCTCGAGCTGGACGCTCATGCGGGGATCGCCGGCGGTAGCGACGGTCAGATCGCCGGCCTCGACGTAGCCGAGCTCCTTAGCGGTCTCGATCGCCTTGACGATCGTGCCGTTGACGGTGCCCTGGGTAATCTCGGCCTGGTGCGGGATAACGCCCCAGTACATGATCATCTGCTGGACGGCCCACTCGTGGCGGGAGAACGCGCAGATCGGCATGTTGGGACGGAAGTGCGAGATCAGGCGTGCGGTACGACCGGTGGTCGTCGGCACGGTGATGCACTTGGCGCCAACGGTGGTAGCCATGTTCACAGCGGACATACCCACAACGTTGTTGACAACGCGGGTGCCGTGAGCATCGGCCGGAACCTCGAGCGGAGCGTGAGCCGGGAGGTACTTCTCGGTCTCGAGAGCAATGCTGGCCTGCATCTTGACGGCCTCAACCGGGTACTTACCGGCAGCGGACTCGCCAGAGAGCATAACGGCGTCGGTGCCGTCGTAAATGGCGTTAGCAACGTCGGCAACCTCGGCGCGCGTCGGGCGCGGGTTCTGCTGCATGGAGTCGAGCATCTGCGTAGCGGTGATAACGGGCTTGTAGGCCGCGTTGCACTTAGCGATGATCTCCTTCTGGATGTGCGGAACGAGCTCGGGCTTGATCTCGATGCCCAGGTCGCCACGGGCGACCATGATGCCGTCGGAAGCCTCGAGGATCTCGTCGAAGTTCTCGACGCCCAGGGCGCATTCGATCTTCGGGAAGATCGTCACGTGCTCGCCGCCGTTCTCGCGGCAAAGCTCGCGGATGCCGCGGACGGACTCGCCGTCACGGATGAAGGAAGCGGCGATGTAGTCGATGTTCTCGGTCAGGCCAAAGAGGATGTCCTGACGATCGCGCTCGGTGATGGCGGGCAGCGAGATGTTGACGTTGGGCATGTTGACGCCCTTGCGCTCGCCGATCAGGCCGTCGTTCTTAACGACGCAGGTCATGTCCTGGCCGCTGACGGACTCGACCTCAAGGGCAACCAGGCCGTCATCGATCAGGATGAGGGAGCCCTTCTCGACCTCGGAGGGCAGAGCCAGGTAGTCGAGGGAGATGTGCTCAGCGGTGCCGTTGAAATCCTCGGTCGTGGGCTGAGCAGTAACGACGATCTTGTCGCCGGTCTTGACGGCAACCTTCTTGCCGTCGACCAGAAGGCCGGTGCGGACCTCGGGGCCCTTGGTGTCGAGCAGGATGCCGACAGGCAGACCGAGCTCCTTGGAAATACGGCGGACGCGCTCGATGCGACCGTGGTGCTCGTCGTAGGAGCCGTGCGAGAAGTTAAAACGGGCGACGTTCATGCCCGCCTTGATCATCTCGCGGATGGTCTCGTCGCTATCGCAGGCGGGACCCATGGTGCATACAATCTTGGTGCGCTTGTACATTCAGACCTCCATCTGACATCGTCTTGCGCTGATAGATAAACCATAAGAAATAAAACTGAGATGATTATAACGAAATGACGACCGAATACCCTCAAAAATCGACCGTATGCCGAATTAGAAGTTCTTTTTTTGCGGTAAAAACGGTATATGAAAAATCTTTACCAACCGTTCTGACCGCTGCTATCTGGGCGATATTTCAGTTTGACGATGCGCCGAAGAAAAAACGTTTTATCAATGTTGAGCATCACACGGTCTGCATCGTTGCACTCGAGCCGTGTTTCCAATTGGAATGTTTTGGCTAGACGCGCCGCTTTGGGGTACCATAGCCCCACTATCAACTGCCGCTCAGCACGGCAGCCTTGATGAGCCCTTGCCCTTCTCCTGGGAATTATGATCGGGCATCAATCTGCTGAGTGGCCCGAATCCCAGGAGGGGACTCTATATGCAAAAGGAATACCTGTCCGCTGCGGCGGAGGTACTCAGCGACCAAGGTGTCGATGAGAACCTCGGCCTGAGCAACGACGAGGCGTCTTCGCGCCTTGCCAAGACAGGCCCTAACAAGCTCGAGGAAGCCGAGAAGACGCCGCTGTGGAAGCGTTTCTTTGAGCAGATGGCCGACCCCATGGTCATCATGCTGATCGTTGCCGCCGTCATCAGTGCGCTCACGGGCATGGTCAAGGGCGAGCCCGACTTTGCCGATGTTGCCATCATCATGTTCGTCGTTATCGTCAACTCGGTGCTGGGCGTGGTCCAGGAAGCCAAGAGCGAGGAGGCCCTCGAGGCCCTGCAGGAGATGAGTGCGGCGCAGTCCAAGGTGCTGCGCGACGGCAAGCTCGTGCACCTGCCGAGCGCCGAGCTCGTGCCCGGCGACGTGATCATG
>CABUSL010000016.1 GCA_902494295.1 uncultured Collinsella sp. | reverse complement strand
TACCTGACGGCTTCGACCGTCTCGGTGCTCGATGGCGGCAAGCCCGCGGTGAACGCGCGCGGCCTGGACGTCGTGGTCATTGGCGGCGGCGATACCGGTAACGACTGCGTGGGCACCGCGGTACGTCAGGGTGCGCGCAGCGTGCGCCAGTTTGAGTTCTTGCCGGCGGCGCCTGATGTGCGCGCGGCGAGCAACCCCTGGCCGCAGTGGCCCAACGTTAAGAAGACCGACTACGGCCAGCAGGAGGCTATCGCTGCGATGGGTGGCGAGATGCGTGCCTGGGGCGTGGATACGCTCGAGGTGCTGCTGGACAAGAAGGGTGCGGCTGCGGGTCTGCGCGTGGTCGATCTGGACTGGTCGGCGGGAAAGCCCGAGCGCATCGCGGGCTCCGAGCACGAGGTACCGGCGCAGCTGGTGCTCATCGCCTGCGGCTTCACGGGCCCGGAGCACAGTGTGTTCGATGCGGTGAGCGTGCCTGTTGCCACCGCTGGTCGTCCGCTGCCTGTGATGGCCGCCGAGGGCTCGCACCTCGCGGCTCGCACAGAGGGTGTCGCCGCGGATGCCGCGCCGGTGTATGTGGCGGGTGATGCCCGCAACGGCAGCTCGCTCGTGGTGAGCGCCATGGCCGACGCCCTGGCCTGCGCTGCCGAAGTCGCCGAGGCGCTGGAGCTGTAAGGCGGCTGTCCACAGCTGAATCGTCAAGGGCTGTCCCCAACGGCCGGCCCAAAAGGAACGTCCCCAAGTGCCGGCAGCTAGGGACGTTCCTTATGTGCCGGCATTCGGGGACACTCCTTGCGGGTTTGCGGGCGACTTTGTCATTTGTCGACGTACAAGTATTCATTCGTCGACGTTTGCGACTGTGGTGCTCTGCTGTTTCTGTGGTGGCAGCGGGCATCTGGCTCAAAATGGCGGGTCAGCTGTCTATATCTACCTGCCGTTTCTTTGCGGTGCGCATTTTCGGTCAAGCATCCCGTCAAGTGTTTGGTCAGCAGTTGGTTTGCAGCCGGAGGCCTATTTTGTCCGTGCCAACAGTGGCTGCCCACCCTCCTCGTAAGCTCAAATTGAGGTTCATCAGTTTGAGGAGGATGCCGTGACTGATCACGTTTTAGACCGAGCACATCTGGCTGAAGCCGTCGGCAACGATATTGCCGACATGGCCCATTTTTGGATGCTGCGGAAGTTTCAGTTTTTGGAGCCGGCGCGCGAGCAGTTCGAGATCATTGTCGACCCGTGGCTCGGCTATTGCACCGAGCCTTCCCAAAACGAAATCATGGCCTACAACATGGCATTTACCGATTGGCTGCTCTTCGAGCGCCCCTATCGCCATGGCAAGACGCTGCTCGAGCTGTATGTTGATGAGCCGCCGGCATCGCTTTCGCCTGCCTCGCTCAAGCGGCTCGAGCAGGTACGCGACACGCAGTATTTCTCGCGCTTTGGCATTTTGGACAAGGATCCTGCGAACGGCATGGTTGCGCTGAAGGATACGCGCACCGACCGTCGCTTTGATGTCTACGACCCGCATATCGTGCAAAAGGAGCATTGGAGCGACGGTGCGATTGCGGTGCGCCTCGCCTGCGTCGACGATATCTGGCTGACGGCGGGGCAGCTCTACCTCTACGACATAGCGCGCCTGAGCGATACGGCGATCGATGGGCCGGGCGCGGTGCATCCGGAGGACCTGCGGGACGGCTTTGATACCTCGTGCATCAGCTTCTTTTTGCGCCTGGTCCGCGACATCATGGGTGCCCAGGGGCGCTACGTAAAGTCCCTCAACATCTACGAACAAGAATGGGAGTAGGGGATGTGATTGGTGCCGCCCTACAGCCCTGACTTTGTCTCAATCTGTAACGTTTGGCGGCTGTTTGGGCCCGTAACTGTTACAGATTGAGACGGAAGGTTGGCGGCTGCCGAAAGATCTTGTTCTGTAACGGGAAAGGACCAAAAATCGTTCTACCTGTTACAGATCGAGACAAAGGCTGGACGCGGTGCCGAAAGATCTTGTTCTGTAACAACTAGAGGCTCAAAGACTGTCTTCCTGTTACAGATCAAGACATTTGTCAGCGGAGGCAACGGTGACGATGGTCCATTTGTCTGACGTGGTGGTGATGAAAGTGTCTAATACCGTTCTCAAACACAAGCATACGACTCGCAACACGCTGGCGCGGAACAGGATGCTTGCGCGTCTCACGGAGACGGCCAAGCAGGGTGCGCTGCTCGCAACGCATGACAATACCGAGCTCATGTGGCTGCGACGCCATGTTGGAACCGACGATATCGCGGAGCCCGAGCCGTACCTGTTCTGTTTTCAGCATGATTGGGATGCATTGACGCCGGCGGAGCGAGCGCTGAGGACTATCAAAGGGCTTGCGGAATTTCATCCCGATTGGGCGTTTTGGGGCTATGACGCGGCGCTTTTGTGGGGTTTGGAGGTGCCGAATGATCTGCTCGGGCCGCGTTTTCTTGTTAAGACGGGCTGTTCGATGACGTTGAACAGCGGGTGCAGGTTGTTGCGTCCGCAGATGGCGGGCGCGCTCGAGCGTGTTGATGGCGTGCAGGTGACGTCATTTTGGCGCACGGTGGAGGATTGCTTGCTTCGTGCGCCGTTCTCCTACGGGTTGGCGATTGCCGATTCTGCACTGCGGGCGAAAGGCGTTTCACGTGGGGATTTGTGCGAGCGCCTCCGCGCCGATTGCGAGGGCAGGCGAGGGTATCGCAGGGCACAGGTGATTGCGTCGTATGCGGACGGGATGTCCGAAAACGGTGGCGAGTCTCGGTTTCGAGCGTTCTTTATTGCATACGGCTTTCCGGTTCCGGAGTTGCAGGTGGAGTTTCGCGATCCGCTCGATTCGAGCCAGGTGTTTCGGATCGATTATTTTTGGCGGCTCGAGGACGGGACGTGTGTCATCGGCGAGCTCGACGGAAAGGTGAAGTACACCTTGCAGAACGGCGAGGGCCGGGAGTCGGTCGACCCATTCGTGGCAGAACGTCAACGGGAGTCTCATCTGACAATGCTCGGGCACAAGGTGCTTCGGTTTACGTTTGATGAGCTCAAGAATCCGGGGAAGCTGGTTGAGAAGATGAGGTTGGCGGGTATTCCGCGACGGCCCGATTTGGCTGAGGAGTGGAGACGTCAGTGGTATGGGCGCTGAGAGGTTTTGTCTCGATCTGTAACGTTTAGAAGTTGTTTGAGTTCGTAATTGTTACAGATCGAGACAAACCGGTGAAACGTCGACCGAATGTCTCGATCTGTAACATCAAGGGGCCCAATAACCCTGTATCTGTTACAGATCGAGACATTCCCCTGATGTTGCTGGGGTGGGACTGCAACGTATTCCGTCCCCCACATCCCCTCTTCCCTCCGTTAACCGATATGTCTGTGGCAATCGGGCTACACTGGATAATAATGGACAGATGTTCAAGTTTTCTGAGGGGGAGGAGCTCGATATGGCGTCTGCCGATCGTTCCACGTTGTTTATCAATGCGACCGTCTTGGATGGTTCGGAACATATGGAGCCGCAGCCCGACATGGCCGTGGTCGTTGAGCGCGGTGTCATCACGTGGATGGGGCCGAGTGCTGTGGCTCAGGCGGCTGCAGGTGCCGAGGTCATCGATCTGGCAGGGGCGTATCTCATGCCAGGCCTCATCAATATGCATGTGCATCTGTGCGGTTCGGGCAAGCCGGTTTCGGCGGGCGATGCGGGCGCGCTGATGAAGAAGCTCGATAATCCCGTGGGGCGCGCCATCGTGTGCCATATTCTTAAGGGCAGCGCCCAACAACAACTGGCAAGTGGCGTGACCACGGTGCGCGGCGCGGGCGATCCGCTGTTTGCCGATCTGGCCGTGCGCGATGCTATCGATGCCGGCAAGTATCAAGGTCCTCGCCTGGTGGCGCCGGGAACGGGCGTCACGGTGCCGGGCGGCCATGGTGCGGGCTTGTTCGCCCAGGTGGCCAACAGTCCCGCCGAGGCAGCCGAACAGGTGCGCGACCTGTATGCGCGTGGTGCCGACGTCATTAAGCTGTTTGTGACGGGCGGCGTGTTCGACGCTACCGAGGTGGGCGAGCCGGGCGTGCTGCGCATGCCGGTCGAGGTTGCCGCGGCGGCGTGCAAGGCTGCGCACGAGGTGAGTCTGCCGGTTATGGCCCATGTCGAGAGTACCGAGGGCGTGAAGGCCGCGCTTGAGGCCGGCGTTGACACGATTGAGCACGGCGCTCCGTTGACGCCCGAGATTCTGGAGCTGTACCGTGGCGCCGCGGGCACGCAACTCGAGGGGCGTGCGCCCAGTGTTACCTGCACTATCAGCCCGGCGCTGCCGTTTGTATTGCTCGACCCGAAAAAGACCCATTCGACCGATACGCAAAAGAAGAACGGCGATATCGTGTGCTCGGGCATTATCGAGAGCGCCCGTGCCGCACTGGAAGCTGGCGTTAAGGTGGGCCTGGGCACGGACTCGAGCTGCCCGTTCGTGACGCAGTACGACATGTGGCGTGAGGTGGCCTATTTTGCCAAGTATGTCGGCGTGAGCAACGCCTTCGCGCTGCATACGGCTACGCAAGTCAACGCCGAGCTGCTGGGGCTGGGCGGCGAGACCGGCACAATCGAGTGCGGCAAGGCCGCCGATATCCTGGTGACGCGCGAGAACCCGCTCGATGACCTGTGCGCTCTGCGTGAGCCGATGCACGTGATGTGTCGCGGCGATCTGGTACGCAAGCTCAAGGTGAAGCGCATTCCCGAGGTTGATAACGAGCTCGACGCGATTATGGCCATGCCGGCCGAGGCGTTGGCCGAGGAGCTCGCCCGCGACGGCGTGGCGTAGATGTGACAAAGGGACAGCTCCGTTGCCGCATACAAAAAGCCGAGGTCTCAACACGAGGCCTCGGCTTTTTTATCGAACAAATACTTAAGATTTGGGACAAACAAACCTGATTAATTTGTCCCGCGTGCGGGCGCTAGGAGCGGGTTTCCATCTTGGCGTGGCACTTGGGGCAGGTGACGCGGATCTTGCCCTTGCCCTTGGGGACGGAGAGCATCTGGCCGCAGTTGGGGCACTTGAGGTATGCCGTGGTCTTGCGCCCCTTCCACATCTTCTTGGCCGTGCGCTTGGCACGCTCAAAGTCTTCCTTACTGGTGCCGGCTGCGCGTGAGGTGCTGGCCGCTGCAGCTCCGCCGCCCAAGCTAGCTACAAACTTGCCCAAGCCGGGTACGTTTGCAGTCGCGGCGACAAAGGCCTCGTTCTCCTTGCGACGTGCGTCGATATTTTTGGACAGGCCGCGCAGCACGCCAATCACGATTACGGCGATGGCAATCCAGCTGAGCCACTGGATGCGGGCTATCGATCCGATCATCGCGATGACGATGCCGGCAAAACCCATCACGATGGTGAGTTCATCGGCACCATTGCGACCCTTCATAAAGTCATTCATGCAAATTGCCTTTCGTTCGATATGCTGCACGCCTTTATACCCGATTTAGAGCAAGGGGGACAGGTTAATCTGCACCAATGTGGTGCAAACATACCTGTCCTCGGAATACCAAGACGGTGCAAAGAAGTCTGTCCCCAATGCCCCAATTACTTGGAGAGCTTGTCGACGACGCGTTCGATCTCGGCGAGCTTGGCGGCTTTGAGGTCCTCGTCGCCCGATTCGATTGCCGAAGTCACGCAGCCCTCGATATGCGCCTTGAGCACGTCGGCGTTGATGCGCGCGAGGAGCGCCTGTGTTGCCATGAGCTGCGTGGAGATGTCGACGCAGTAACGGTCCTCCTCGACCATCCGTAGGATGCCGTCGATCTGGCCGCGTGCCGTCTTGAGCATGCGGGTCACCGATTTATGGTCTGCCATCATGGCGGGTCCTCGTTTCTGGTCGATCTTCCGGATGTCCCCGTCAGTTGCGGTGAAATACGGACCGTTTAAAGGCCTAGGGCGGCACAACAGTCCGTATTTCACCGCAACTTCTGAGGATTCAGTAGGCAGCGACTGCTATGCGGCGGTCACCGAAAGGGCGTGGAACTTCTCGCCGGCGCCCTCGACAGCGTCGGTGAGCTGCTCGACGGTCACGGTGTCGGCGCACTCCACCTGTACGGTCTGAGTCTCGTGATCGGCGTCGGCGTCGGTCACGCCGGCAACGTTGAGCAGTGCCGTCTCGACAGTGGCGTCGCAGTGGCCGCACATAAGGCCGGAAGTCTTGATTGTGTAACGCATGGGTGTACTCCTTATCGATTGAGAATATCTGACAGTTTAGTCGTGAACAGCGTCATCTTAAAGGTGTGCTGAGGTGCCCGAGATTGCCCCGAAAGAGGAGCGAAGCGTACTTGGGTACGCGAGCGACGGTTTGAGGGGCAAGGTCGGGTGCTTCAGCGCGCCGTCTTGGGCTTAAAGGATTTCAGGCGCAGTGCATTGGACACGACGCACACGCTCGACAGGCTCATGGCCGCGGCGCCAAACATCGGCGAGAGCTGCCAACCGGTGAGGGGGAAGAACACGCCCGCCGCCAGCGGAATGCCGATGCCGTTGTAGAACAGCGCCCAGAACAGGTCCTGCTTGATGTTGCGAATTGTGGCGCGCGACAGCTCGATGGCACGGGCGACGTCCATGAGGTCGCTGCGCATGAGAACCACATCTGCCCCTTCTTTGGCGATGTCGGCGCCGGTGCCGATAGCAAGGCCCACGTCGGCGCGCGCCAGGGCGGGGGAGTCGTTGATGCCGTCGCCCACCATGGCGACCTTGCCGCCCGCATTCTGCAGCTCGCGCACGTGGCGCTCCTTGTCGGCGGGGAGGACGTCGGCGATGACCTGCTTGCTGTTCAGTCCCACGCGGCGGGCGATTGCTTCGGCCGTCACGCGGTTGTCGCCGGTGAGCATGCGCACGTCGACGCCGAGCTTGCGGAGCGCGGCGATGGCCTCGGCGCTTGTCTCCTTGACTTCGTCAGCCACGGCGATGGTGCCGACAAGCTCTCCATTCTTGGTGAAGAACAACGGCGTCTTGCCTTCGGCGGCGAACTGTTCGGCAAGGCCGGCGGGCACCTTCGCGCCCAGCTCGTCCATCAGGCGCACGTTGCCGGCGGCGATGACATTCTGCCCCTCGCGTGCCGTAACGCCTCGCCCGGGCACGGCGGCAAAGTCCTCGACCATGCGTGCGACGATTCCGCGCGCCTCGCACTCGGCCATAATCGCCTCGGCCAGCGGGTGCTCGCTTGAGCGCTCCAGCGCAGCGGCCAGCTTGAGCAGCGCCTTTTCGCTCATGGCGGGCGATCCGTCGGCACGCGTGGCTACCACGATATCGGTCACGGCAGGCTTGCCGCGAGTGACCGTTCCCGTCTTATCGAGCACCACGGTGCCCACGCTGCGCAGATTCTCCAGCGCCTCGGCGCTCTTGAACAGAATGCCCATCTCGGCGCCCTTGCCGGTGCCCACCATGATGGCGACGGGCGTGGCCAGACCCAATGCGCACGGACAGCTGATCACCAGCACGGCCACGGCGGAGGTGAGCGCCTCGTTTATGCTGCCGGTCAGTGCCATCCACGCCGCAAAGGTCACAGCCGAGATCACGAACACCACGGGCACGAACACGCCGGCGACTTTGTCGGCCATGCGGGCGATAGGCGCCTTGGTGGCGTTGGCGTCCTCGACGAGCTGGATAATCTTGGCGAGCGACGTGTCGGCGCCCACGCGTGTGGCACGGAAGGTAAACGAGCCGGTGCGGTTGACAGTGGCGGCGTTGACGGTGTCGCCGGCGGTCTTTTCCACGGGGATGGACTCGCCGGTGAGCGCGCTCTCGTCCACGGCCGAGCTGCCCCCGAGCACCACGCCATCGACAGGGATGGACTCTCCGGGGCGCACGCGCAGGACCTGGCCGGGAAGGATACTGTCGACGTCGACGGTGGTTTCGGTGCCGTCGTCGGCAACGACGGTCGCGGTCTTGGGTGCCAAGTCGATGAGTGCCTCGATGGCGCCGCCGGTTTTTGACTTGCTGCGCGTCTCGAGGTATTTGCCCACGGTAACGAGCGACAGGATCGTGCCCGCACTCTCAAAATACAGATTGTCCATGCTCGTCATCATGGCCTCGTGGACCTGACCCGCGGCTAATTGGTCGGCCATGATGAACATGGCGTAGAGCGACCAGGCGATGGAGGCGGTGGCGCCCACGGCAATAAGGGCGTCCATGGTGGGCGCGCCGTGCGCGAGCGATTTAAACCCGTTGATAAAGTACGCGTCGTTGACATAGACGATGGGGATGAGCAAGACGAGCTCGGTGAGGGCGAGCGTCATGCTGTGGATGTGGTCCGTGAAGATGCCGGGCAGCGGCCAGCCGAGCATGTGCCCCATGCCTATGTAGAACAGTGGGATGAGGAATACGATCGAGATGATGAGGCGGGTGCGCATGGCAGAGGCGGCGGCCTCCAACTTTTTGGTCGGCGACTCCATATGGGTGACGCCAGACCTGGCCTGCGAGCTGCCGCTTGAGCCGGCGGCACCGGTGCCCGCATCGACGGGCGAGGCCGAGTAGCCGGCACGGTCGACGGCGGTGCAGATATCGTCGGGGGAGACCTGCGCGGGGTCATAGTCGACCATCATGGAACCGGCGAGCAGGTTGACCGCGACGCTCTCGACGCCGTCGAGCTTGCTCACGGCGCGGTCCACATGCGCCTGGCAGGCGGCGCATGTCATGCCGCCCACGTCGAACTTATCTTGAGCCATGGCTGCTCCTTTCCGTGGTTCGGTGTTGGAATTGTTAACCTGCCGATACTATACACCCATACCCCCTGGGGGTGTCCAGTACAGAAAGAAATGTATGACATTTCGTTACAGATGAGGGTGGCTGCCGGGTCGGTGCACCATCCCCGCCCTTCGTCTCAATCTGTAACATCTAGCCCAGTTTTTGCCGAGCTGCTGTTACAGAATGAGACAAACTCTCCGGCGGCAAATCAATATCTCGATCTGTAACATCTAGCTCTCGATCTGTAACATCTAGCGGGGAAAATGACCTCTAACTGTTACAGATTGAGATTTTGTTTTGAGAGGTTTGAGTTTGTCTCCATCTGTAACAGTTAGACCGGTTTTTGGATTCCAGATGTTACAGATCGAGACGAACCTTCAGCAATAAACTCAATGTCTCAATCTGTAACATCTGGCGGGAAATATGACCCCTTACTGTTACAGATCGAGACAGACCGTCCGCGGCCAACTCAAATGTCTTGATCTGTAACATCTAGAGAGGTTTTTGACCCCTTACTGTTACAGATTGAGATGTTGTCTCGCGGGATTGGGGTTTGTCTCGTTCTGTAGCATCTAGACCTGTATCTGCCGAGCTAGTGTTACAAATCGAGACAACTGCCGGGGAGGGGTCCCGTCACGGCAAGACGCCCGCCGCCTAGATACAGAACCCGGGAATCACACAGGTTAGCTTGTTTGGCTTTTCCGCAGGCGTTGCGTACGTAAAGACGTCGCCGTCGTGGCCCACACGGTTTATGTAGAGCGTGCCTTCGGTCTCCGATGAGTCGGGGCTCACCGTGCGCTCCCACCAGCAGGTGTCCTTGCCCTTCCACTGGCGGACCATCGTCTCGTTCGTGGAATACGGGCTCACCTTGAGCTCGCGGAAGAGCTGATACTCCTTGCCCTCGCCGTTGTAGATTTCTGCCAGGTAGTGATAGTCCTTGGCAAACGAATCGGGCGGTTGCGTACCGCACAGCTCGACCATGGCGGGCAGCCAAAGGGTTGCGGGCAACTCGCTCAGACACGATGCACTGTTGGCGGCGCCAGCGTTATTCGAGACCTTTTTGACAGATTTGATGAGCGCGCGCAACTTGTTGGGCAGCAGCTTAAGGCCGTCGCCGTCGAGCCATTCCCGCAGCTCGCAAACTGCCCAGCCGGCGCTCGGCGGTTCAGCCGCAGCGTTGCGCTCGGCAATACCCGCGTCGAACATAAACGTCAGTCCGGCCTTGCCCGTCCCGTCCAGAAGCTCATCGTGACGGATGCCCACAAGCTGCGCGCCGACCTCCAGCCCGTTGGTGAGTTTCACGCGCTTGGTACACGGATAGGGGATATGCCCATCGGCATCGAGCAGGTGATAGCGCTTGGCAATCTCGCGTGCCTCGCTACGGGTCTCGGCGGCCTTAATCTTGAGCGAAATCTCCTGCAGCTGATCCCAGGTGTAGTCGTCAAGTGAACCGCGGATGCCGTCGAGGTAGTCGGGGATGCCAAAGCCATGGGTTGCCGCCCCGATAACGCTGAGCCCCGCAACGGCTGCGATAGCGCCGCCGATAATAAAGCGGCGGCGGGTCATGGCATCGTGGCGGGCCTGATTCAGGATCTCTCGTGCGCGCTCGCCGGCGACGTCGACCTTAAGGTGCGTGCCAGAATCGATATCAATTGCGGCCTCGTCTCCTGCACCTTCGCGGCCTTCGGATTCGGCGTCGGTGAGGTATGCCGAGAGCACCTCGAGCATCTGCTGCTCGGTGGGACGATCGCACTGCTCGACTGAGAGACCCTTCATGATGATCTGGACGAGCGCCTCATCGCCCTCGCAGCGCGGCTCGAGCGGTGCCGGCTTGGTCTTGGTCTTTACGAGATAGAACGAGCCGGTTGCAGCGGCGTCCGTCGACTCAAAGTCAAACGGTTTGCGACCGCTGTAGAGCTGGTACAGAATGCTCGAAAGCGCATAGACGTCGATTGCCGGCGAACGGCGAAGGGCCGCGATGCCTTCGATATCCTGCGTGAGCATCTCGGGCGCGGCGTATGCGGGCGTGGCAAAACGCCAGATGTCGGCGCGCCGGGTGATCGTGTCGTCGCCGAGAGCCATGGTCGCGGAGCCCATGTCGATGAGGCAGGGGTCAAAGGAACAATCAGCAATCTGCTGCTCGAGCGTTCGGCTGGTGGTGCGGAACATGATATTGGCAGGCGACAGGTCGCGATGGATGACCGGATTCACGAGGCCTTGGGTTATCAAGAGCGCACGAAGCACGGCGTTTCCGACGGCGGCGACCATCTGGGTGGTCAGCCCGCCCGAGGCGTCGTGCGGAAGCAGGGGCAGCGCCTGCTTGAGCGAGGTGCCCTCGACCCACTCCATGAGGATGAGAGGGTCATCCTCGCACGATCCGTAGCCATAGACGCGCGGAAATCCGCGCAGGTGCGAGACGGTACACAGATGACGGTACTCCTCGAACAGCGCGGCGGTGCTGGCCAGGTGCGCTGCCGATTGCTCGGCGGAGCGGTCGGGGGCTTGGCCGGAAAGGATAGCGTTGTCCTTGAGCAGCTTGACGGCAAAGACCTCGCCGCTCGTGTTGGTCGCGCGCAGCACGTGCCCGATGTTGCCGTTGTTGCGGTGGGCCGTCTGGAGAATAAGCGTCATAAACCGACGTTTGGCGTCGTCCTCGGCGCTGGGGTCGACCGCCACGGCGGTATCGAACGTATCGAGACGGATGAGTTTGTCGCCATAGGCGCTATCGGTAGTATCCATGGCGTTCCTTTGTCTGGCATGGGTTGCCGCACGTATACGCGAGCAGTGCGGATATCGGTAAAGTACCATGATAGCCGCACTGCCCACGTATACCGCTGAGCATTGTCGTTTACGACGCAGAAGGTAGAAGACGAAAGACGGACGGCGACCGTCTTCCGATCGCCGTCCGCGCTAGTCCACAATGACAAGGAATGTCGTGTAGAGACCCAGATGGAGCCTGTCGCTGTTTTCGATTTCCACTGGGGGATAGATCTTGCCAGGCTCGCGTTGGTCGCGCGGCGGCTCAATCACAATATCGCCGTCACCCGCGCCCGATTCGAGCACTGTGCCGTTGGTCGACCCAAGGCCCTGGGCGTACCAGTGCTCACCCTCAAGCCAAATGCGAAGATGCTCGCGCGATGCGTCGGCGCCCACATCGGTGATGCTGGGCGAGGTTTTGGGCAAAGAACCAATCACGGTGCCGCGCGGATCGCGTGTGAGGGGATGGATTTGCATGCCGGCGCAGTTGTCGGCATGGGTTCTGAGCAGACCGAGGTTGGGGGCGACGGTGCGCGGCTGCTCCAGGCTGCTCATAAAGCCACGTCCGACGGTAGTTTCGGTGGTGCCAAAGTGCTCGCCCGTCTTGCTGTCGCAAAAGCGCTCGACGGTGGCCACGCCCTGAACGGGATCGGCGAGCGCCCCCGTTGCCACAAAGAGCATAAGGTAAAGCGTGCTTTTCTCGCGCACGGCATTGCCGTCAAAGTTGTCGATGCGATTGAGGGCATTTGCATATAGGCGGCTGTCCAGCTTGTAGCTGGCGAGAGCCGACATCATTTCGTTGGCGGCCGGACCGCGATAGTGCTCGGCGATTGCCCGATAGGCGGACTCGCCGCCGCCGAGCTTGCTGCAGATTGCCGAGGAAAGGTTGAGCGTGGTGACGGTAAAGTCGCTGTAGATGGAGGGCGCGCACTGGTCAGGCTTGCGATGGACGATGTAACGGGTGAGATACGAGCGGTTGGAAGAGCATTTCTCGAGCAGGGTACTGCCGAGATAAGAGTTTCCATTGATGAGCATTCGGGCGATCTCGAGATGTTTAAGACCGCCGAACGAGCGAATATCGTTATAGAGGACCGAGCAAGGCGTCTCTGCTGCCACGGATACCTCCTTTGATTGCTTCCTAGCCAATATGGCGATAGGAATTAATGGCCCCCGGTGGGCGACGTATTAAATGGCTGCGCAATATATAGCGTAACTAAAGCAACATTATAGGCCACATGTTCGAAATTGCAGGAAGACTGAGAGATTTGGTTTGGACTGGACGGAAATCCCCCTCTGTCTTGATCTATAACAATTAGGGCCGATTTTACTCGTTAACTGTTACAGATTGAGACGTTTGTGAGCCGTGTCGACCGTTTGTCTCGATCTGTAACACGTAGAGGAAGATTCGCCCTGTAGATGTTACAGATTGAGACAATCAGCCGGGCCCACCTCGTCCGCCTCGTCATCTGTGGTTTACGTGGGGGCATGCGAAGCACGGGTATACTAACCGGCGGCGAATCTGCTCCATCGCTTAGAGCTGCTGCGTCTGGACGGCGCGTGATAGGGCTGCCAAAGCGATCGCCAGCGTGCTGAGCAACGTCCTCTCTGTGCGCACCTGTTTTTGTATGTATTAGCGCACTACCAAGCACGCCCGCGCGGCCGCATGCCGTGCCCATTGCGCGTGCAGATAAGGAACAACAACATATGCGTAATTCTGTATCTGACGTCACCGACGCCGAGATTCTGGACGAGACCTGCGAGGCCATGACCCAGGCTGCCTTCGATGCCGCCGATGAGGCCAATGCCGCCCAGGCCGTCGAGTCCGCTACCGAGAGCCTGCCCGCCTTTGACGAGCTGGGCCTCTCCGACGAGATGCTTCGTGCTATCGAGAACCTGGGCTACACGGCGCCCACGCCCGTGCAGGCCGGCTCGATCCCCGTAGTGCTCGAGGGCCGTGACCTGCTTGCCGCCGCTCAGACCGGCACCGGCAAGACGGCCGCCTTTTTGCTGCCGACTATGAACAATCTGGAGCACATCGCTCCTCCCAAACCCGTGCGCGAGCGTGGCGGCCGCAACCGCCGTCGCGGTGCTAAAAAGCCCGAGGGCAACGGCCGTGGCCCCGTGATGCTCGTCATCACCCCCACGCGCGAGCTTGCCCAGCAGATCGACGAGGTCGCAAGCAAAATCGCCGACGTCACGGGCCACGTTGCCGTGACCGTCGTGGGCGGCGTGAGCTACAAGCCGCAGACCGCGGCACTCAAGTACGGTTGCGATATCCTAGTTGCCACGCCGGGTCGTCTGGTCGACCTGATCGAGCAGGGCGCCTGCCACCTGGACGAGGTTAAGGTCCTGGTGCTCGACGAGGCCGACCGCATGCTCGACATGGGCTTTTTGCCCGCCGTCCGCCGCATTGTGCGCGAGACGCCGGCCGAGCGTCAGACGCTGCTGTTCTCGGCGACCCTCGACGAGGAGGCCGTGGGCGAGATCACCGACCTGGTGAGCGACCCGGCTCGCGTGGAGATCACACCTGCCACGTCGACCGCCGACACCGTCGACCAATTTGTGTTCCCGGTGTCCATCGAGGCCAAAAACAACCTGCTGCCCGAGTTCCTCAAGAAGGAGGGCCCGGAGCGCACCATCGTCTTTATGCGCACCAAGCACCGCGCCGACAGCTGCTGCCGTCGTCTGGAGCGCAAGGGCATCAAGGCCGCCGCGATTCACGGCAACCGCAGCCAGGCTCAGCGCGAGCGTGCCCTTTCGGCCTTCCGCGACGGTACCGTTGACGTGTTGGTGGCAACCGACGTGCTCGCCCGCGGCATCGACATCAGCGACGTGCGCTACGTCGTGAACTTTGACGTGCCGGCCGAGCCGACCGACTACATCCACCGTATTGGCCGTACGGGCCGCGCCGGCGAGCTGGGGTGGGCCATCACGTTTGTGACCGAGCAGGATGTCGATGAGTTCTACGAGATCGAGAAGCTCATGGACAAGACCGCCGACATCTACGAGGCCGGCGACCTGCATGTGGGCCCCAATCCACCCGCGGTTGACCCCGAGCGCGATCCTGCGGCCTTTAAGGTGAAGAAGAAGACCAAGCGCGGCAAGTCCAAGAGCAAGAAGAAGCTTGAGCAGGCGCGTCGCGACGGCAAACGCAACGGCGACGATTACGGTGATGTGGCCGGTCGTTCCAACCGCGGTCGAGACGAGCGTCGCGGCGACGGTGAGCGTCCGAGCCGTCCCAAGCGCGGCGGCAAGACCCGCGTGCGCGAGGGCGTTCAGGCTCGCGTGGACGAGGCTGTGGAGAGCGTGGCCCGCGAGGTAGCTGCCGAGGAGCGCGGGGGTGCTGCTGCCGTCGAGCAGACCCCACGCGGCAACCGTGCCGAGCGCCGTGCCAAGCAGTTCCAGGGCGAGGCGCATCGCCGTCGCCGCGAGGACGAGGACCGCGGCGGTCGTCGCCGTGTTGAGCGCGAGGACGAGGGCCGTGGCTCGCGTGGCGGCAAGCGTGGTTCGGGCGATCGTCGTCGTTCCGGTCGCGATGGCGAGCGCGGCGGCCGTGATGAGCGCCGTGGCGGCGAGGGCCGCGGTTCGCGTGGCGAGCGTGGTACTCGCGGCGGCGAGTCCCGTGGCGGCAAGCGCTTTGATGAGCGCGGTGGCCGTGGCGGCGAGCATCGCGAGGGCACTCGTGGCAATGGCAGCCGCAGCGGTGCTGGCCGCTCTAACGAGTCGCGCGATCGCCGCGATCCGCGTGCCAGCCGCGATCGTCGCGATGACTGGCGCAACTACGACGATACCCGCGAGGAGCGTCGTGGCGGCTATCGTGGCGGGCGTGGCGGCAACCAGGCCGGCTCCCGCGGCGGCCGTGCCGGCGGTCGCGATAATCGTGGTAGCTATGGCAATAGTCGTGGCGGCAAGCGCGGCGGCAGCTCCCGTCGCCCCGGTGACGGCGGCGGCAAGCGCAAGTAACATACGCATCGCCCGCTAGAGCGAGGTGAACCAAGGGCCCCGAGCAACTACGCTCGGGGCCCTTTTTGTTTGCCGTATCCGATCGCTAGTTCAAATGTGATTTCCTCGGGAATGCATCTAGAGGATGCCGTGGGCCTGTTTCCTACCATGCGGCAATGGGTCCCATGGGGTGCGCCGTGCATTTTTTGGAGTATTCTGCAGTTCGAGTTGTCTGCATATGATTTGACGTCGCCAACGGTGGCTTTCGGATATCCCTAGCGAGCGTTCTGAGTCAGATTTCGTCGTTTTCCGGAGCAGGGGCGCGTCATTCTCGCCATGTCGGAACCCAAAATGACGCAGCGCCCTAAAGGTTTGCCCGCTCGGGGTATTGCTGGCGCGGTCACGTTGCAGAATACTCCGTTTTTTGCACGGGCCAGGATGGGGTACCTCGGGAGAACACGGCGGTATCCCGTAAATATATACAATCTGTACCGTAATTTATACAAAACGAAGAGGCAGACAGCGTAGGGTTGGTGCATTGGGGTGCTTGATGCACCAAAATGGGGATCCCACGTGCCGTATACTCTGGCTGGATGTGAAAACGGCTTGACGCGTTGCCAGACGTAGGGGGAGGGTGTCTCGATGAGCGTATTCGAAATTGTGTTTAGTCCGACGGGTGGAACGCAGAAGGTGTCTGGCCTTGTGGCCGGGGCACTGGACAAGAATACCGTTACCGTCGATCTGACCGTTAGCGGGCTAGATTTCAGCGCTGTCTCGATGACCGAGGACGACGTGGCCGTAATCTCTGTGCCGGCGTATGCCGGTAGAATCCCGGCTGTGGTGGCTGACCGGTTGGGCATGGTGCGCGGCAACGGGGCTCGGGCTGTTTTGGTTTGCGTATACGGAAACCGCGCGTTTGAGGACACGCTCGTAGAGCTGGAGGACGTTGCGAAGCATGCGGGATTCCGGGTGATCGCGGCAGTTGCAGCCATTGCAGAACATTCCATTGCACGACAGTTTGCTGCCGGTCGTCCGGATGCGCAGGATGCGGCGCAGCTTGCAGAGTTTGCGCAGCAAATTCAGCAAAAGCTGTTGGCTGAGGATGCGTCCGAGCCCTCTATCCCCGGCAATCGTCCTTATAAACAAGCCAGAGGTCACCGCATGGCACCCGAGGCAACAGGGGATTGTGTCTCCTGCGGTGCATGCGCCGCGGCGTGCCCCGTTTGTGCTATCGACAAGGGTGACCCCAAACGAGCAGCTGGCGAGGCGTGCATCTCCTGCATGCGCTGCATCGCCGTATGTCCGCGAGGTGCTCGCAAGCTTGATTCCAGCAAACTATCCGCTGTTTCCCAGATGCTGAGCAAGGTTTGCGTCGTGCGGAAGGAATGCGAGCTCTTCATCTAGCGCATACGAAATTGGCGCAATGGGGGCAGGTTAATCTGCACCAACCTGGTGCAAACAAACCTGTCCCCAATGCACCAGAGTGAGGAGTGCTCCCGAGTGCCGGCAGAAAAGGAACGTCCCTAAGTGCCGCTTAAATACCGTTTATCGGAGAAAAAATACCGTTCGCCGGTCATAATGATTGTTCCGGCTTTGGGCTTGTCTATAATAACCCACGTAAAAGAAATGCGGAAGGTTACCGAGTCCCCTCGGACGTGGGCCTAACCAAAGTCTTAGAACGGGTGTGTCTCAATGGGTGCATTCGATTGATTTTGGTTGGGCTATATTTATGAAGGGACATGTCACCATGGGTTTCTTTTCTCGCCTAATGGGTGGTTCGGATAAGCAGACGACTGCGGCTTCCGAGTTCGAAATCCTCGCTCCCGTTTCCGGCGAGCTTGTTAATCTAGAAAAAACCAATGACCCCGCTTTTAGCAGCCGTGCAGTGGGCGATGGCGTTGCCGTGGTTCCCCAAGAGGGAACGGTGTGCGCTCCTGTTTCCGGTACCGTCGCCGCTCTGTTTCCGACTGAGCACGCGCTGGGCATCATGTCCGATAACAGCTCTGCTCAGGTGATGCTGCATATCGGAATCGACACTGTTAAACTTGAGGGCAAGGGCTTCCATGCGCTTGTTGCCCAGGGTGATCACGTTGACGCGGGCCAGCCCCTCGTCGAGGTCGATTTCGACGTGGTTCGCGCTGCCGGCTTTGATCCCACGGTCTTCGTTATCGTGTGCGAGCGTTCGGAGAACTCGACTCTTCGTGAGCATGCTTCCGGCCCTGTTGCTGTTAAAGAGCCTGTCGTCTGGCTTTCCGAGTAAATTCTTGTGGTGGGTACCGTGGTTATCAAGCGAGTTTTTAACAACAACGTCGCAATGGTCACTTCGGACGATGGCTCCGAGCTCATCGTCATCGGTCGAGGCCTCTGCTTTGGCCGTCATGCCGGCGATGCCATCGACGAGGCGTCGATCGAAAAGACCTACGCGTTGCAGGAGGGAACTTCTCAGGACTCGCGTACGATTGACCGCTTGGCACATCTTTTGGAGTCCATCCCCACCGTCAACCTCGTGATTTCCGAGGAAATCGTTCAGATGCTTCGTCGAGAGCTCAATGCCGACATCAACGATAAGATTCTCATTGCTCTCGCAGACCATATCAGCCTTGCTTTGGAGCGCGAGCGCAAGGGCGTCCCCTGTGAGAATCCGTTGCTACTCGAGATCCAGCAGTTCTATCGCAAGGAGTACGCGCTTGCGGGCCGTGCGCTGCAGATTATCAAGGAGTATATGGGCATCCAGATGAGCGAAGAAGAGCAGGGTTTCATTACGCTGCATATCGTCAACGCCACCATGCCGCAACGCTCCGATCGTCTGATTGTTTCGGTCCAGCTTGTTCGCGACGTGCTCGCGATTGTTTCTGAGCGCTATGCTACGACCCTCGATGACACCTCGCTGCCTTACGAACGTTTCGTTCGTCACCTGCAGTTTTTCGCACAGCGAGCGCTCGATCCTACGGCCGGGCAAATCAACGGAGACGCGCTGTTCCGAATCGATGAAACGGCGTATCCGTGTGCATTCTCGTGCGCGGACGCCATAGCCGCTCACTTGTCGTCTATCTATAACGTTGTCGTTACCGATGCCGAAAAGAGTTATCTCGCATATCACATTGTTAACCTGCTTGGAGAACCTGGTCTCTAGGCATAACGTGCCCACACATCGATTGATATAAGGCAAGGCTCACGGTCTTGTCTAGGGCACATCTGTCTTAATTTGCGGAAAAGGAAGGGGAGTACCGCTATGACCGCAAAAAAGAAGTTCAATTTCAAAGCGCCGTTGGAGGTGTTCGCGAAGTCGATCGTCCAGCCGATGATGTATCTCTCGGTTGCCGGCATCCTGCTCATCGTGGGCATTATTCTGACCAACAAGACCATCTGCGCTTTGGTCCCCGTACTGGGCTCCGGTGCGTTCCAGCTTGTGGGCGCCGTTGTCTATCAGTCGCTGATGTTTATCATCAACAACCTCTCGATTCTGTTCTGCGTGGGCATCGCCGGCGCCATGGCAAAGAAGAACAAGGGTCATGCTTCGCTGATCGCCCTGATGTCGTTCTTCCTGTTCCTGCAGGCTAACAACATCGTGCTCAACGCCACCGGCTCTCTTGCCGATGCGAGCGGCATGCTCGGTCTTACCGGAACCGGCCAGGCCACCGTTATGGGCATCCAGGTACTCGATACTGGCGTGTTTGGCGGCATCATTCTCGGTTGCATCACCGGTGCCGTGTTCAACAAGTACTCGAACAAGCAGTTCCCCATTGCCCTTTCGATGTTCTCGGGCGTCCGCTTCCCGTTCCTGATTATGATCATCATTTCCTGGATCATGGGCGCTGGCTTCTGCATCGTTTGGCCTCCGGTTCAGGGTGCCATCTCCTCCGTTGCCGGCATCATTAAGGAGTCGGGCAACATCGGTCTGTTTATCTACGGCATGCTCAACAAGCTGCTCGTTCCCACCGGTCTGCACCACCTCATCTACACCCCGTTCCAGTTCTCCGATGTGGGTGGCACCCTGACGCTGGGTGATCAGGTTATTGCCGGCGCCTATCCCATCCGTGTTGCCGAGATGGCAATGACGGGTCAGCCCTTCTCCGATAGTACGTATTTCAACAGCTACACCTTCAACAACCTGTGGCCCTACATCGGTATCGGTCTCGCCTTTATCGTCACCGCTTACAAGGGGAACAAGGATAAGACCAAGGCCGTTATTATCCCGCTGATCATCACCGCCGTGCTCTCCTGCGTGACCGAGCCCATGGACTTCCTCTTTGTCTTTGCCGCTCCCGTGCTCTTTGTCGTTCACTCGGTTCTTTCCGGCATCTTCCTGGTCCTGCTCAAGGTCCTCTCCGTGCCCGCTTCGACTGCAGGCGGCATCATCAACATCGTGGTTTCCAACCTGGTCCTCGGTGTCGATAAGACCAACTGGCCGGTTATGCTGGTGCTTGGAGTCGTCAACGCCGCTCTGTACTTCTTCCTCTTCACCTTCCTTATCAAGAAGCTCAACCTCCACACGCCTGGTCGCGAGGAAGAGTCCGAGCTTGCCGAGTCCGTTGCCGAGGGCGAGGCCGCCGCGTCTGTCGCGGTGAAGCAGGGCGCTGTTGCCGCGGCTCCCGCAGAGGGCGTCGATGCAGGTATTGCCGACCTGGTCGCAGGTCTTGGTGGCAAGGACAACATCGAGGAGCTCGAGAACTGCTTTACGCGTCTCCGCGTGAACGTTAAGAACCCGGACCTCATCAATGAGGACCTCATCAACCACGTGCCCAACAGCGGCATCAACCGCAACGGCAATAATATCCAGATCATCTTTGGCATGAAGGTCGCCGAGATGCGCGACAAGGTCGAAAACGCAATTGAGAAGGAGCAGTAAACAATGATCATTACTCTGTGTGGTGGCGGATCCACCTTTACCCCCGGCATCGTCAAGTCCATCGCCCTGCGCAAGGACGAGCTCGACGTTGACGAGATTCGTCTGTACGACATCAACGAGGAGCGCCAGCGCAAGATCGGCGTGCTCGTGGACTGGATTTTGCACGAGGACCTCGGCCTGGACATCAAGCTCACGGTGACCACCGACAAAAAGACGGCTTTTACCGACGCGAGCTTCGTGTTTGCCCAGATGCGCGTGGGCGGCTACGCCATGCGCGAGCAGGACGAGAAGATTCCGCTGCGTCACGGCTGCGTGGGTCAGGAGACTTGCGGTTGCGGCGGCCTTGCCTACGGCATGCGCACCATCTTCCCCATGGTCGAGCTGATCGATGACGTTGAGAAGTACGCCAAGAAGGACTACTGGATTCTCAACTACTCCAACCCTGCCGCCATCGTGTCCGAGGGCTGCCGCGTGCTGCGTCCTAATGCTCGCATCATCAACATCTGCGACATGCCGATCGCGATCATCGACGTGGTTTGCGCCGCGCTCGATATCGACAAGAAGGATGTCGAGTACGATTACTTTGGCCTCAACCACTTTGGTTGGTTCACCTCGATCCGCCACAAGGGCGAGGAGGTGCTCCCGCAACTGCGCGAGTACATCAAGGAGCATGAGATTCTGCTGCCCGACTCTTACCTCAAGGGCATGGGCTCGCTCATGGCAAAGAAGCCCGAGGAGGCCGTCGACGAGCACCCCGAGCAGAACCGCCACACCAAGGGCAGCTGGTACTACGTCTGGAAGGGCGAGTACGAGATCATGGAGTGCTTCCCGGAGTACCTGCCCAACACGTATCTGAACTACTACCTGCAGCAGAAGGAGTTCGTCGAGCACTCCAACCCCGAGCGCACCCGTGCTAACGAGGTTGAGGAGACGCGTGAGAAGAACCTCTTTGATGGTATCGACCATTACGAGAAGACGGGCGAGATCGACGAGAGCACGTTCTATGCGGGCAGCCACGGCGACTGGATTGCCGATCTGGCTATCGCTCTGAAGAACGACACCAAGCAGCGCTTCCTGGTCATTTGCGAGAACAAGGGCGCCATCCCCAACATGCCCTACGACGCTATGGTCGAGCTGCCTGCCTACATTGGCAAGAACGGCCCCGAGGTCATCAGCCGCGACAACATTCCGCTGTTCCAGCAGGGCCTCATGATGCAGCAGCTGAACTCCGAGAAGCTCATTGTCGAGGCTACGATCGAGGGTTCGTACGAGAAGGCGCTTAAGGCCTTTACGCTCAACAAGACCGTGCCGTCGATGAAGGTCGCCAAGGAGGTTCTCGACGACATGATCGAGGCCAACAAGGGTTACTGGCCCGAGCTTAAGTAAAAGCAACAGGGTCGCTGGCCGCATGCCTGAAGCAATGCCCCGCCCACGTGATTGCGTGGGCGGGGCATTGTCGTTTGGTAACGCGTTTTATCAAATATGGCATTTATCTGCGATAATGTTCATTTTCACCGCTGATGGTGACATTTCATACCGCCTGCCGAACTGCGTGGAGACCTAACAACTTTTTAGGTCAGTGTTGTGCGTGTAGCAATTTCGCCCGGCCTCGCCTCCGGGCTGCCATGTGAGAGGGGATCTTATGGCTCGACTGCATGTAATGGAACGCAGCCACGCTCAGGCCGTCATGGACGACCTGCACGATGCGCTCGGACGTCGTCTGGCGGTGAGTTCGCTCGCCCCGTGTCCCGTTGAGTTTACGGCAGCGCTCGTCAACCTGTGCTCCACCCAGAGCTGTGGCAAGTGCACGCCCTGCCGTGTGGGCCTGAGCGCGCTGAGCGACCTGCTCGCCGATGTGCTCGAAGGGCGTGCCGATGAGTCTACGCTCAACCTGATTGAGCGCACGGCCCGCACCATCTATCTTTCGAGCGACTGCGCCATCGGTTACGAAGCTGGTGCCATGGCGCTCACGGCCATTCGCGGCTTCCGCGACGACTTTGAGCACCACATCCGTGAGCACTCCTGCGGCTTTGACCGCGATGCCCGCGTTCCGTGCGTCTCGGGCTGCCCGGCGCACGTCGACATTCCCGGGTACATTTCGCTCGTCGAGGCCGGTCGCTATGCCGATGCCGTCAAGGTCATCCGCAAGAACAATCCGCTGCCGCTCGTTTGCGGCCTGGTGTGCGAGCATCCCTGCGAGATGCACTGCCGTCGCGGCATGGTCGACGATCCCATGAACATCCTCGCCCTCAAGCGTTTTGCCGTTGAGCACAGCGACCTCAACGATTACAAGCCACATGTAGTGGACAACGCTGGTAAGCGCGTCGCCGTGATCGGCGGCGGCCCGGCCGGTCTTTCTTGCGCCTACTACCTGGCCGTGATGGGCCACAAGGTGACCATTTTTGAGCAGCGCCACCACCTGGGTGGCATGCTACGCTACGGAATCCCCAGCTATCGTCTGCCACGCGAGCGCCTGCAGGCCGAGGTCGACTGGATCTTGAGTGCCGGCATCGACGTGGAGCTCGATCACTCCGTGAGCGGTGAGGAGCTCGCCCGTCTGCGCGACGAGTTCGATGCCGTCTACTTGGCCATCGGTGCCCACAGCGATAAGAAGCTCGGCCTTCCGGGCGAAGAGGCGCCCGGCGTTGAGTCGGCCGTCAAGATGCTGCGCGCCATCGGCGATGACGAGCTGCCCGACCTAAGTGGCCAGCGCGTGTGCGTCATCGGCGGCGGCAACGTTGCCATGGACGTGGCGCGCTCTGCCGTGCGCTGCGGTGCCGAAAAGGTAAGTATCGTCTACCGCCGTCGCATCTGCGACATGACGGCCCAGGACGCCGAGATCGCCGGTGCCCAGGCCGAGGGCTGCGAGGTGCTGGAGCTGACAGCCCCGCTCGCCATCGAGACGGGCGAGGACGGTCGCGTGAGCGGCTTGCGCGTGCAGCCGCAGATTATCGGCGAGCCCCGCCGCGGTCGTCCGGCTCCGCGTGCCGCCGCTACGCCCGAGCGCGTCATCCCCTGCGAGCGCGTATTCGTCGCCATTGGCCAGGACATCGATTCCAAGCCGTTTGAGGAGATGGGCATTGCCTGCAAGTGGGGCTGCGTCGTCACCGATTCGGATGGCGCCGTGCCCAACTTTAATGGCCTCTTTAGCGGCGGCGACTGCCAGACCGGTCCCGCCACCGTCATCCGCGCCATCAATGCCGGCCGCGTGGCTTCGGCAAACATCGACCGCTATCTGGGCTTCGACCACAAGATCAAGCTCGACGTGGAGCTGCCGACCGTCCAGTTTAAGGGCAAGCACGAGTGCGG
>CABUSL010000015.1 GCA_902494295.1 uncultured Collinsella sp. | reverse complement strand
TTCGCATGGACACCGACCTTGCGGCCGATACCATTACCTGGTCAATCGACTACGGCCGCTGCATCTTTTGCGGCCGCTGCGAGGAAGCCTGCCCCATGGAGGCCATCAAGCTCACCGAGGAGTTTGAGCTGGCCGTCATGAGCAAGGACGACCTCACCAGCAAGAGCGTCTATGCGCTCGAGCACTGCTCGCGCTGCGGCAAGCCGTTCGCCCCGCACAAGGAGATCGACTACGCCAAGCGCCTGCTGCAAAAGGCCGGCGGCATGGAGGCCAAGCAGGCCGCCCGTACCGTCGGTATGTGCCAGGAGTGCAAGCGCGAGCTCGACGCCCTGCGCGCCGCCTCGGCCGTAAAGACCGGCAACGCGCACGGCATGGCTGCCAACGAGACGCTTGCGTCCGGTGAGCCTCAGGGCCCCGGCATGGAGTATCTGGGCGGCCACGGTGTGAACCCGGAGTATATCGACCGCGAGCTTAACCCCGATGCGCCCGAGATTCCCGCCGGTCCGGCGCCGGTCGAGGGCATCATCATGGATTTTGAAACGAAGGAGGAGTAACCATGGCCGAACCCACGCTTTTGCCCGAGCGGCTTCAGTACCGCCCGACCAAGATCGAGCTCGACGAGAGCATCGAGAAGGCCAAGGCGACCCTTCTTAAGAAGATCAAGCGCTCGGTGTACGTCTACCGCGTTGACTGCGGCGGCTGCAACGGCTGCGAAATCGAGATCTTCGGTTCCATCACGCCCGTCTTCGACGTCGAGCGCTTTGGCATCAAGGTCGTGCCTTCGCCCCGTCACGCCGATGTGCTGCTGTATACCGGTGCCGTGACGCGTGCCATGCGCATGCCGGCCCTGCGCGCCTTTGAGGCCGCACCCGATCCCAAGATCGTGGTGTCCTATGGCGCGTGCGGCTGCACCGGTGGCATCTTCTACGACAACTACTGCGTCTGGGGCGGCACGGATAAGATTTTGCCGGTCGATGTCTACATCCCCGGCTGCCCGCCCAGCCCCGCGCAGACCGTCTACGGCTTTGCCATGGCGCTCGGTCTGCTGGACCAAAAGCTCCATGCCGAGACCACGGTGGAGGCCGCCGGCGAGCAGGCCGATATCCTGCACCCCGGCGTGCCGTACAAGCTGCGCGTTGCCATCGAGCGCGAGGCTCGCGCCATGAGCGGCTACCGTTACGGCCGCGACCTGGCCAACGAGTTTATGGATACGCTCGAGGGCGCGCCCAAGGGCGATATCCGCGGTGCCATGGCGCTCCTCATCGACAAGCAGGACGATCCGCGCCGCGTTGAGGTCTACTCGGCGCTGCAGGATCTGGTGCTGGCCGGAGGTCGCTAGATGGAGCTCACGGACCGCTCTGGTTACTTTGCGGGCCCCGGCATGCTCGGCGGCTCCTTTGGCGATGCTTCGCGCGCAAGCGACGAGGCCGCCGAAGGCGTCGCCGACCCCTGCCTGGGCCATGCGCCCGACCAGGTGGTCTTCTATGAGCTCACGCGTAAGTTTGTGGAGACCGAGGAAGACGTTCCCCAGGAGGCCTGCGACGTGCTGTACTACACGCTCGCCGTGGGCCACCACACCGGCGTGCTCGACTGCTTTGAGCCGCGCCTGTCGGTGCCGGTGAACGTGTTCTATTCGCTCGTCGACGTGCTACCAGAGGGGGAGGCCAAGACCAAGTTCGAGGCCATCCGCTCCTTTGGCGAGTGCCAGCTCGACAAAGCGGCGGTGCCGTCGCTGCTCGAGGCCTGCGATGCGCTGCTCGACGAGCGCGGTTTTCGCGGGTCGGCCAAGGCCGGCATCTCGGTGTTCGACGACGACTTTGGCCTGCATGCCCAGCAGGTCGCGTTCTTAATGAAGTTTCGCGATCTGGTTGAGCGCGTGCGCGATGTGTCGGGCGTGTATCTGACGGGGAGGTTGCAGTAATGGGTCGCGTTGTGGATGGACGTGTGAACGGCGCCCCGTTTGCGGGTATCGTGCTCACGGCGGGAAGCGTGCTGCGTGCCGACGATGCCGCCGGCCCCGTGCTCTCCAAAAAGATGGAAGACGCACCCATCGCCGGTTGGTACACCATCGACGGAGGCCAAACGCCCGAGGACGATATCATCGAGGTCAAGCGCGAGCGTCCGCCTCGCCTGGTCTTGGTCGATGCCGCCGACATGGCGCTGCCCGTCGGGTCCATCCGCTTGCTCGACAAGCGCGATGTGGCCCGCAAGTCGATGTTCACCACGCATTCGCTTCCTTTGTCGATTCTGATCGAGGAAATCGAACAATCGTGTGATGATATCGTCTTCGTTGGGATTCAGCCGGGCGACACGGAGTTCTACAACCCTATGTCCCCGGAGGTCTTTGACGCCGTCAACGCCGTGTACGACGCCGTGGCCGCCAACGACTTTTCCCACTTTGTCCGCTTGGGACAAGAGCAATAGGAGCGCTTGTCCCTGCTGATTAGGAAAGAAGTGATTGACATGGCAGATTCCAAGGTGGAGTACCCCGCTCCCGATTGCCTGGCACCCGCCGCGATCGAGGCCAAGACCGAGGCCGCCGGCGTGACCAAGGCCAACCTGCCGGTCGCAAAGGCCTTTCTGTTGGCAATGTTCGCCGGTGCGTTTATTGCCTTCGGTGGCCTGTTCTTTACCGTGTTCTTGAGCGACAGCACGCTGGGCTGGGGTGCCCAGCGCGTCGTGGGCGGTCTGTGCTTTTGCCTGGGCCTGGTGCTGGTACTGGTGTGCGGCGCCGAGCTGTTTACCGGTAATTCGCTTATGGTCTGCGCGCTCAAGAGCAAAAAGATCACCCTGGCTCAGATGCTCAAGGCATGGGTCGTCGTGTGGGTCGGCAATTTTGTCGGTGCCCTGTTCATCGTCTTTTTGGTGTATATGGCCGGCATTTACAAGCTCAACGGCGAGGCGGTCGCCAATTCCATGGTGAGCGTCGCCGCCGGCAAGGTGACGATCGACTGGGTGACGATCTTCTTCCGTGGCATCCTGTGCAACATCTTTGTGTGCCTGGCCGTGTGGATCGGTACCGCCGGCAAGACCGTGGTCGATAAGGTTGTGGGCATTCTGCTGCCCATCGCCGCTTTTGTGGCCTGCGGTTTTGAGCACTGCGTCGCCAACATGTACTTTTTGCCCATGGGTGCCGTGATGCACGCGTTCGGCTATGGTGCCGACGTCGCCGGCGCCGATGCACTCAACGCTGCGGGCATTGCGTTTAACTTGTCCGCCGCCACGCTGGGCAACATCGTGGGCGGCGCGGTTCTGATCGCGCTCGGCTACTGGTTTATCTACGCTAAGAAGTCCGAGGCGTAAGGTACCGTCTGTTTGACGTTGGGCCTCCCGCGGGGCGTTGCCGTGCGGGAGGCTATTTGGGTCTGGGGCTCGTTGTCGGGCTGTTGGCCTGTTGTGTTTGGCTGATGAAAGGGGTAATCGAGATGGCATCTGCTGTGAAGCGTGACGGTCGCGCCGTGGTGACCACATGCGGGGGATGCTATGCCGATTGCGCCTTTGCGGCACGCGTTGAGGACGGTCGTGTGGTGGCTGAGTTGCCGGTTGTGGGGCATCCGTGCGCGGCGCGTGCCCTGTGCGCCCGCGGGCGCCATCGCCTGGCAATGCCGTTTGACGAGCGCGACCGCATTGTGCACCCCATGCGACGCCGCCGGGATGGCTCGGGGTTCGATGCGATTACCTGGGACGAGGCGTTTGCTCAGATTGCCGAGCGCCTTTTGGGGATTGTTGACGGGCATGGTCCGCGCGCGCTGGGCATGACGCTCGGCGTTCCCTCGTTCGACCGCTACTGGGCGTATCGCTTTATGCATGCGTTGGGCTCGCCCAACGTGTACGGTGCCGATGGCGCCTGCGAGGTAAGCCGACTTACCGGTTGGGAGCACAGCCTGGGCTATAGCCCCGCCTCCGACCTGGCACATACCGACTGCATCATGTACCTGGGGCGTTCCATCGTCGATTCATCGACGATGGGGGCCGTCGATGCGCTCAACGATGCGCGCCGGCGCGGGGCGAAGATTATCGTGGTCGACCCCCGGCGCAGCGGCTCCGCCGCGCTTGCCGACCGCTGGCTGCGCGTGCGCCCGGGCTGCGATTTGGCACTACTGCTGGGCATCGCCCACGTGCTGATTGCCGAGGACTTGTACGACCACGAGTTCGTTGCCCGCTATACCACGGGTTTTGACGAGCTGGCGCAGGCGGCCCGTCCTTGGACGCCCGAGTGGGCCGAGTCGATGTGCGACGTGCCGGCCGCAGAGATTGTCGCCACGGCGCGCGATCTCGCTGCCGCCGCGCCTGCCGCTGTGGTGGATGCGGGCTTTCATGGTGGCATCGGTATCGCGTATGCCAATAGCACCCAGACCGCGCGCGCTATCTGCTTGGTCGATGTGCTGCTGGGCTGCATCGGGCATGCGGGCGGCGCGCTCAATCCGCCCACGCCGCTTGTGTTGGGCGACCTCGATCCCGCGCGCTTTGCGACGCCGCCGGTGCCGCGTGGGACCAAGCTGGGGTCCCAGCGCTATCCGCTCGTCGATCCCGAGCGCGGCCTGTGCACGACCATCGGTCAGTCGATTCTTGCCGGCGATTTGCGTGGACTCATCGTCTATGCCAGTAACCCTGGTGCGGGCTATGGCAATGCTGGGGCGTGGCTGAGAATTTTGCAGCAGCTCGACTTACTCGTGACGATTGATATTCGCTGGTCCGAGACGGCGCGTGCTTCTGACTTCGTGCTGCCCGATGTGACGTATCTGGAGGCCGACCGCGGCGTGGGCACAGTCGTGGGCGCCAACGATTCGCGGGTGTTCTACCGCAACGCCGTGTTGCCCATTTTGCATGACGACACGAGACCGGGGCGGGAGATCTTTGCCGGTCTGGCGCAGGCCTGTGGCGTGGGTGAGTATTTCCAGTTTACGTCTGACGATCTGGCGGCTGCCCAGGTGTCGCCGTTTGGAATTGACCTCGCTGCGCTTAAGGAGCGCGGTTGGGCCGATACGGGCGTGCCGTTGCCGCCGCGCACAGGTGAGCCCGTTATTCCGCTCGACGGCGGCAAGATTGCGCTGGCAAGCGACGTATGGGAGCGAGTTGGCATGGGTCGTATGCCCAACTGGATCGCGCCCATGGTGGAGCCCGGCCCGGGGATGTTTCGTCTCATTAGCGGTAACCGTCCCTTTGAGTCACACACCTCGCGCAGGCTCGCGGCGGCAGGTGCCGCCGAGGCGGGTTCCGACTTGGACGCTGTGCAGATGAATGCCGATGTTGCCGCACGCATGGGTATCGCCAATGGCGAGGTCGTGGAACTCGTGAGCGATATGGGCCGCGATCGCGTGCGCGTGGAGACGACGCCCTATCTGCATCCGGCGTGCATCTTCACGTCGGCTGCTCCCGGCGGACGCGCATTCGGTGCTGAGAGTGGTGGCCGGCAGGCCCTGGGTGTCGGGCCGCTCGACCACACGCCGCTACGCTGGGACCCGTTGACGGGTGCCGCGCTCACCCAGGAAAACGCCGTTCGCGTGGAAAAGATCGCGGCGCGCGAGGATAATAACGACTGATTGATTCAGTGGATTGATTCGGCTGGTTTTTGATGAACGACCGACTGATCTGCCCTTGGTTTTGAAAGGCCGCACATGAGCGATAGCCAGAACATGTCCGATGAGGTGCGCGCCCGCCTGCGCGCCATTCCTTCCGTCAACGAGCTGCTTGCCGAGTGGCCGGTGGTGAAGGCGGCGGGGGAGACCTGCGACGCGGTGGCGCATGCCGCCGTCACGGCCGAGCTCGACGAGGAGCGCGCCGCGATTCGTGCCGGCGCCGATCCGCGCTCCAAGCGCGAGCTGGCATCGGCCATTGAATTTCGCGCGCACCGCTCCGCGCTGCCGAGCCTGCGTCCCGCCGTCAACGCCACGGGTGTTGTTATCCATACCAATCTGGGTCGAGCCCCGCTCGCGGAGTCGGCCGCCAAGGCCGTGGCCGAGGTTGCGCGCGGGTATAGCACGCTCGAGTACAGTGTGGACACCTGTTCGCGCGGGTCGCGCAAGGAGCACGCCGCGCAGCTGATCCGCTCACTCACCGGTGCCGAGGACGCGCTGGTCGTCAACAACAACGCCGCCGCGGTGCTGCTGGTGCTGGCGACTCATGCCGCGGGCAAAGAGGTTATCGTCAGCCGCGGCGAGCTTGTCGAGATTGGCGGCAGTTTCCGCATTCCCGACGTCATGGCGGCCTCGGGTGCCAAACTCGTCGAGGTCGGCGCCACCAACCGCACGCATCTGGGCGACTATGAGCGCGCCATCACGCCCGAAACGGCCATGATCCTGAAGGTTCATCCTTCCAACTATCGCATCGAGGGTTTTCACGAGGAAGTGAGCTCAAAGGAGCTCGCCGCACTGGCCCATAAGCACGGCCTGCTGTTCTATGAGGACCAGGGCTCGGGGGCGCTGTTGCCTGACGACATCTTGGTGCGCGGCGGCGAAGAAACCACGCCGGCTTCGGTTTCAGCAGGGCTCGATCTGGTGTCGTGCTCGGGCGATAAATTGCTCGGTGCCGCACAGGCGGGCATTATCATGGGCCGTCGCGATCTGGTCCAGGCCTGCGGCGCACATCCGCTCATGCGCGCTCTGCGTCCGGGCAAACTGGCTCTGTCGGCGCTCGAGGCCACGCTGCGAATCTACATGGACGGCGCCGATGTTGCCCATCGAGATATTCCGGTGCTCAACATGCTCACGCTTCCGCAGGCTCATTTGGAGCGACGTGCCCGCAAGCTGCGCGATCGTATGGTTGCCGGGCTCGATAAGGCCGGTTGCCCGTGCGCCGTTGAGTTGGAGATTGTCGAGGAATCGTCGACCCCCGGTGGTGGTTCGCTGCCTACCGTTGAGCTGCCGACGATGTGCGTTGCCGTGCGTCTTGTTGACGAGCGCCTGACGGTCGACGCGCTCAAGCGCTCGCTTGTCCAGGACTTCGACACGCCGGTTGTCACGCGAACCTCGCACGATCGCATTTTGTTTGATGTGCGCACACTCGTGGGCGACCGCGATATCGAGACAGCGGCATCGACGCTTGCCGCATGCGTTGCCAAGGCGGTGCGCCGATGAGTGAGGTTCAAGCGTTGGTAGAATGCCCCGTTATCGTAGGTACGGCGGGCCACGTCGACCACGGTAAGTCGGCGCTGATCGAGGCGTTGACCGGCAAGAATCCCGACCGTCTGGAGGTTGAGCGCCGTCGCGGTATGACCGTGGAGCTGGGCTTTGGCGAGCTGGCGCTGCCGAGTGGCAAGATCGTCGGCCTGGTCGATGTGCCGGGGCATGCCCATTACTTGCGCGCCATGGTGCAGGGCGCGACAGGCATCGACGTTGCCGTGCTGGTGGTTTCGGCCGTCGAGGGCGTGATGCCGCAGACCCGCGAGCACGTGCATGTGCTGGAGCTGCTGGGCGTTACGCATATGGTGGTCGCGCTGACCATGTGCGACCTGGCCGATGCCGAGATGACCGAGCTTGCCGAGCTCGATGTCGATGACTTTTTGTCGGGTACCGTGTTTGCGGGTGCGCCGATCGTGCCCGTGTCGTCTAAGACGGGCGAGGGGATCGACGGGCTGCTTGCGGTGCTTGACGAGCAGGTGGGTGTTTGCTGGGATGCCTGCCGCGACCGTTCCGATCGGAGCGATGCCGCGCCACGCCTGCCGATTGACCGCTGCTTTACGATTAAGGGCGTCGGTACCGTCGTGACGGGAACGCTGCGCGATGCGCCGGTTGCGGTGGGCGACGAGCTGATGGCTTTGCCGTCGCGTACGGTCTGTCGTGTGCGCGGGATTCAGGTGCATGGCGATACGCCGCGCGCGCTGCCTGGGCAACGCGTGGCGCTCAACCTGGTTGGTGACGGTGTCGCGGCACTTGACCGCGGCGAGATGCTGGGCGTGGCAGACCGTTTTGGTCAGACGTTGCGCTTAATGATGACGTTCACCTACCTGGGCCGCGAGGGCGCCAAGCCGCGTGTGATCGAGTCGGGCGCGCGCGTGCATGTGATGGCCGGCACGGCCGAAGTCGTCGGCCGCATCATGCTTTTGGAGGGTGAGGCCCCCATGGCGGTGGGCGAGACCCGTACCGTGCAGGTGCGCCTGGAGGAGCCACTGCCGCTGCGCGCCGGAGACCATGCCGTGGTGCTGTCGTATTCGCCGGTCATGCTCATTGGCGGCGGTCGCGTGCTGCTGTCGCGTTGCCGTCGTTCACGCGAGCTCTCTGCAGGGGAGCGCGCATTATATGCGGCGCTCGAGGCCGGGGATGTTACCGGCGCGGTGGATTCGTGGCTGGCGCTGCAGGCACTGCCGGTGGCGGCTGCCGATGTCGCTGTGGCGCTGGATATGGCTGCCGGAGATGTTGATACTGCGCTGCGCGCGCTGGTGGCGGAGGGCGTGGTGTGTGAGCTTACCGCGGGCGATGTGGCGCTGTACACGAGTACTGTCGTGCTCGACGCTGCGATGGACACGCTTGCGGCGACCCTGTCGGCCATGCACGCGGCGGCTCCTAAGGAGACGGGCTTTACGCCCGGCGCCGTCGCCCATGCTGCCTGGCCTGCTGCCGACGATGCCGTTGCCGCGGCCTTGATTGCCGAGGGCTGCTCGCGCGGCGTTTGTGCCGCCGAAGGCGCCGAGGTGTTCGACCCGCACTCTGCAGCCGCCGCTGCGCGTGTGGTGCGCGAGGCCTGCGAGTGTATCGTTGCCTTGCTGGACGAGGCCGGCCTCGATGCGCCGACGTTACCCGAGATGGGCGAGCAGCTGCAGCTCGATCGCGACACCATGACGCGTGCCCTGCGCGAGCTTTCGCTCAACCGCTCGATCGTTAAGGTCGAGCGCGACGTTGCCCTGTCCGCTGCCGCCGAGGCCCATGCGCGCGAGCTCGTCGCCGCCGCCATTGAGGCAGCCGGCGGCGCTGCCACCACGAGCGTGCTGCGCGAGGTCCTGGGCGTGTCGCGCAAACGCGCCATCAGCATCTTGGAGCACCTGGATGCCGTACGCTTTACGGTGCTCGACAAGGATGCCGGCGGCCTGCGCTCCCTGCGCTAGATCGGCCACCCCGCCCCACCTCCTCAGTTGCGGTGGAATAGTTCCTGTTTTTGGGGTCTTGCAGCCTAAACAAGAACTATTCCACCGCAACTTCTTGCTCGTCTTTTTGGGATGGAGCCTGTTTGGTTTGGTAAAATACCGCCGCACTTGGGAACGGATGGGCTCCGGTGGGCTCCGCGGTCCTCAAAACCGTTGCGAGGCGTGCAAAACGTCTTGGATGTGTTCGATTCACATACGTTCCCGCCATACGCTACCAGCGCTTTTGTGCTCGCGGTCTTGCTGCGTGCCGCAAAGGCGCTGTTTTGTTTTTGCACGAGCTTTTCGTAGCGCCGCTATTTCGGCAGCTGTATTTAGCTTCGTGCATCGGGTTTCGAGCATGCCGATGGAGGTGTTTTGCCGTATGACTACCGTAAGACGTGCCGATCTTTCTTGTGTCGTCCAGGCGGGCGGGTTGTCGTCGCGCATGGGCTGCGATAAGGCGCGTATGGCGTTTTGCGGCGAGCCGCTCATCGAGCGCGTGCTGGATCGGCTGGCGCCAGTTGCCGGCGAGTTGGTCGTGACGACTTCGCGTCCCAGCGAGCTTGCCTATCTTGAGGAGCTTATGTTTGATGGACTGCGCCCCCGCGTGGTGATGGACGTCGACGGTCCCGCCGGTGCCATGCGCGGCATCGCGAGCTCGCTGACTGCGGCCCGGCTGCCGCTCGCGGCGATCGTCGCCTGCGATATGCCGTTTGTTTCGCCGGAACTCATCGGCGCGCTGGCCGATTATGTTGAGGCCGAGGCGCTCGATGTTTGCGTCCCGCGCGAGGAGCGGGGAATTGAGCCGCTTTGCGCCGTCTGGCGCCGTGAAGCGTGTACGCCGGTTGCCCATGAGCTGCTTGCCTGCGACCGTCAGCGAATCCGCTGCCTGATCGACCGGGTGAACGCCGGGTATTTGGACGAGCCACAGATCGTTAAGGTCGCAGGCTCGACGCTCTGCTTCGAGAACGTCAATACGCCCGAGGAGTTTGCGGCAGCCGAGCTGCTCGCCTAGATCTGCACACATCAATGACGGGAGATGCCGTGTCACATGATATTTGCCCCGATACCGGGGAACCTTGCACTTGCGACGGGTCCGAACCCTGTACCTGCGGTTGCGGTGGCTGTGGACATACTGCGGAAGAGGAAGCGGCCGCCGCGGCGTATCGTGAGGCACACCGCGAAGGCCCGTCCGGTGATGCCCTCGACCACGAGCGCAAAATCATCGTGTCGTTCGACAGCACTTTCGATGTGATGGAATGCGAACAGCTGTGTCTTGCCGCCGGCGTGCCCGGGCGCATCATGCCGCTGCCCGGCTCCATCACCGCCGGCTGCGGGCTGTGCTGGGCCATGCCGTTCTCGGGCGACGCTCTCGCCGCCTTCCGCGCCGCCACCGAGGGCCGCATAACCCCCGCCGACTACCATCAACTCGTCCTCTAGCCGTCAAAACCATCACAAAGGTGCCTGTCCCCAATGTGGTGGTTTGGAACACGTGGACGAAACAGCTTCGAAACACGCGATTTGTACGTCGGGCGCTCAAAAACGCTTCTACCTGCATCGTAATCAAAACGAAACATCTGCTCGTCGGCTTATGCGAAACTTTGCTGCAACAGTGCGATATTATCCATACTCGATATAGTTCGCGGCGCATAGGGTGCCGCGACCGACACTTTTCGTTTCCCATCATTGGAGGAAGCATGAGCTACACGCAGAAAGTTCTCGAAGAGCTCAAGGCCCGCTATCCCGAGCAGCCTGAGTTCATCCAGGCCGCGACCGAGATCCTCGGCACCATCCAGCCGGCGCTCGACGCCCACCCCGAGTACGAGGAGGCCGCCCTGCTGGAGCGCCTCGTCGAGCCCGAGCGCATCGTCATGTTCCGTGTTCCCTGGGTTGACGACCAGGGCAAGGTTCAGGTCAACCGCGGTTATCGCGTCGAGTTCAACTCTGCCATTGGACCCTACAAGGGTGGTCTGCGCTTTAACCCGACGGTCACCCTGGGTATGCTCAAGTTCCTGGGTCTGGAGCAGATCCTCAAGAACAGCCTGACCACCCTTCCCATGGGCGGCGGCAAGGGCGGCTCCGACTTTGACCCTAAGGGCAAGTCCAACAACGAGATCATGCACTTCTGCCAGTCCTTCATGACCGAGCTCTATCGCCACATCGGCCCCAACACCGACGTTCCCGCCGGCGACCTGGGTGTTGGCGGCCGCGAGGTTGCCTACATGTTCGGTCAGTACAAGCGCCTGACCAACGAGTGGACCGGCGTCCTCACCGGCAAGGGCCTCTCCTTTGGCGGCTCGCTCGCCCGTACCGAGGCCACCGGTTACGGTCTGGTCTACTTTGTGGACGAGTACCTCAAGAGCCGCGGCGACTCCTTCGAGGGCAAGAACGTCGTCGTTCACGGCTCCGGTAACGTCGCCATCTACGCGGTCCAGAAGGTCGCCCAGCTCGGTGGCAAGGTGCTCGCCTGCTCCGATACCCACGGCTGGGTCGAGGATCCCGACGGCATCGACTACACCGTGCTCGAGCACGTCTACAACAAGAAGCGCTCTGGCCACGACAAGGGCGTCACGCTCGCCATGTACGTTGACGAGAAGCCCAACGCCGTGTGGCACGAGGGCGACGGCCGCGGCGTTTGGCAGCTGCCCTGCGACATCGCGCTGCCCTGCGCTCGCGAGAACACGCTGCTGCTCGAGGACGCCCAGGCGCTCGTCGCCAACGGCTGCAAGGTGGTCGGAGAGGGCGCGAACATGCCCACGACCATCGAGGCCACGACCTACTTCCAGGAGAACGGCGTCGCCTTTATGCCCGGTAAGGCTGCCAACGCCGGTGGCGTGCTCGTGTCCGGCCTGGAGATGAGCCAGAATGCCGAGCACCTTTCCTGGACCTTCGAGGAGGTCGACGGCAAGCTCGAGCAGCTCATGCGCGGCATGTTCCACAATGTGGACGACACCGCCAAGGAGTATGGCCAGGAGGGCAACTTTGTCATGGGCGCCAACATCGCCGGCTTCCTGAAGGTCGCCGACGCCATGCTCGCCCAGGGCGTCTGCTAAATCTTCACTCGACATAGCATGTGATGAGGCTCCCAGCTGTCCGGCTGGGAGCCTTTTTCTATGGTGACGATGGCGGCGCCCCCTCGTTTGGTACACTTAAAGGTACTGGACAAGTGAAGAGATGGGGGAGAACGTGCTCAAGTTCGGTACCTACGTCCGTGTTGGAAACGCGGTCGAAGCCTATGAGCTCTTACAGAAGAACCGCAACAACAAGATTGTGGGCGGCGGCATCTGGATGCGCCTGGGTTCGCGTCGAGTGGCGACGGCGATTGACCTTTCGGCCTGCGGACTCGATCAGATCGAGGAGACCGAGACCGAGTTTCGCATCGGTGCCATGTGCACCCTGCGCCAGCTCGAGCGTCATGCCGAGCTCAACGCACTTGTCAACCATGTCTTTGAGTTCGCTGTCCACGATATCGTGGGCGTGCAGCTGCGTAACACCGCCACGGTGGGCGGCAGCATCTATGGTCGCTTTGGCTTCTCTGACGTGCTCTCGGCGTTCCTGGCGCTCGATTCGTATGTTGAGCTGACGGGCGCCGGTCGCGTTCCGCTTGCCGAGTTTGTGGACATGGGCTACGTGCGTGACGTGATCGAGCACGTGGTGGTCGTTAAGCACGATTACTGTGCGAGCTACGAGGCCGTGCGAAAGGCCGCGACCGACTTCCCCTCCTTAAACGTCACCGCCGCCTGGTGGGACAACAGCTGGCATGTCACCGTGGGCGCCCGTCCGCTGCGCGCGACCCTGCTGCAGGGCGAGGTATGTGGCCTTACCGCCGAGCAGCCTTCCGAGGACGAGCTGCGCGCCCTGGCCGCATCCGTGCGTGCCCTGAGCTACGGCACCAACATGTGGGGCTCGGCTGACTACCGCCGCCGCATCTCTGCCCCGCTTGCCGTCCAGGCTGTGCGCCGCGCCGCCGGCATCGAGCTTTCGGCCGCGCTTGCCCGCGAGCTCGAGACCGTGCAGACACCTAAGTTTGCCACGGACGAGTATTCCTGCCGCCGCGTGCCCGGCGTCGATTCTAGCGAGGTGCGCTAATGGCTGCCAAACTCATCGATCTCTCCTTTACGCTCAACGGCCGCAAGGTCAAGGTTCAGATTGCCCCCGACACCATGCTCTTTGCGCTGTTGCGCGAGCAGGGCTGCGCGTCGGTGCGCTGCGCCTGCGAGACCACCAACTGCGGCCTATGCACGGTGTGGCTCGATGGCGACCCGGTGCTGAGCTGCTCGGTTCCCGCCGCCCGTGTTGAGGGCCACACCATCACCACGCTTGAGGGCCTTAAGGCCGAGTCCGAGGCGTTTGCCCGCGCTATGGCTGCCGAAGGCGCCGAGCAGTGCGGTTTTTGCGCCCCCGGCCTCATCATGAACGTGCTGGCGCTCGCCCGCGCCGCCAAGGAGGACCCGAGCCTCGTCGCCACGCGCGAGGAACTCTCGCGCCAGCTCGCCGGCAACCTCTGCCGCTGCAGCGGCTACGAGAGCCAGCTGCGCGCTATCGTGCGCTTCCTCAACGAGTCCGGCGTGCAGGTGGGCTTCGAGATGCCCGAGCTGCCCGTCAACGAGACGAGCTCCGACGGTGTCGCGTACAAGCAGATCACCCACAAGCAGCCCAAGAAGGACTCGAAGGCCCTGCTCGAGGGTCGTCCCGTCTACACCGGCGATATGGTGCCCGCCGGCGCGCTTATCGTTAAGCTCAAGCGCAGCCCGTATGCCCGCGCCAAGATCCGCTCCATCGATACGTCGCGCGCACTGAAGGTGCCCGGCGTCGTGGGCGTCTACACCTACGAGGACGTGCCCAAGCGCCGCTTTACCATCGCCGGCCAGAGCTATCCGCAGCCGAGTCCCTACGACCGCCTGATCCTCGAGAACCTGGTGCGCTACCAAAACGAGGAGGTGGCGATCGTCGCCGCCGAGACCGAGGAGGCCGCCGACAAGGCACTCAAGCTCATCAAGGTCGACTACGAGGTGCTCGAGCCCCTGCTCGACTTTACCCAGGCGCTCGATAACGACATCGTGGTCCACCCCGAGGGCGACGTGACCTTTATGTTCCCGCAGGGCGGCGACGTTGCCCGCAACCTAGTATGCAGCGGCACGAGCGACTTTGGTGACTTGGACGAGGCCTTCGCCCAGAGTGACATTGTCTTCACCCGCACTTACACCAGCCAGGCCACGCAGACCGCGCCCATGGAGACCTTCCGCGCCTTTGCGACGACCGACGCGTTCGGGCGTATCTCGGTGACCACCTCCACACAGGTGCCCTTCCACGTGCGCCGCATGGTCGCGCAGTCGCTCGACATTCCGCAGTCGCAGGTGCAGGTCATTAAGCCGCGCATCGGTGGCGGCTTTGGCTCCAAGCAGACGGGCTGCTGCGAGATTTTCGTGGCGTTTGTCACCCAGCAGACCGGCCGTCCGAGCTATTGCTGCTACACCCGCGAGGAGACCATCACCGCGGGCAACTCGCGTCACCAGATGCAGATGACCGTTAAGCTGGGCGCCATGAACGACGGCACCATCACGGCCATCGATCTGCACACGCTGTCCAATGCCGGCGCGTATGGCGAGCATGCCACCACGACGATCGGCCTTTCGGGCCACAAGAGCCTGCCCATCTACAACCACGTGAAGGCGAGCCGCTTTAGCTGGGACGCCGTCTACACCAATACCAACCGCGGCGGCGCGTATCGTGGCTACGGTGCCACCCAGGGCCAGTTTGCCGTGGAGAGCGCCGTCAACGAGCTCGCCGACATGCTGCACATGGACCCCGCCGACCTGCGCCTTAAGAACATCGTGCGCGAGGGCGAGACCATGCCGCAGTACTACAACGAGAAGCTCAACGCCTGCGCGCTCGATCGCTGCCTGCTGCGCGCGATGGACATGATCGGTTGGCGCGACAAGCCGCTGGCCGTGGACCTGGGCGACCGTGTGCGTGCTCTGGGCTGCGCGCTCACCATGCAGGGCTCGGGCATTTCCAACGTGGACATCGCCGGCATCGACATGCGCCTGGAAGAGGACGGCTTCATTACCATCGGAACCGGCGCCACCGATAACGGCATGGGCGTCGACACGATCCTGGCGCAGATTGCCGCTGAGGAGCTGGGCGTGGAGAGCTCGCTGATCGTGGTGCGCGGCGTGGACACCGACGTGTCGCCGTTCGATGCCGGCTCGTACGCGAGCTCGGGCACGTACGTGACGGGCCTTGCCGCCAAGAACGCCGCGACCGAGCTGCGCGAGAAGATCTGCGTCAAGGCCGCCCAGATGTGGGACGTGGACGCCGCCGATGTGGTCTTCGATGGTCAGTACGTGCGCCTGTCCGACGAGCGTGCCGCGCGCGAGCAGAACCGCTACCTCACGCTGCGCGACTTTGCCAACCTGTGCGTCAAGAACATCGCGGGCGGCGACGCGCTCACCTCGCATGCCTCTGCCTGCCTGCCCGTTTCGCCTCCGCCGTTTATGGCCGGTATTGCCGAGGTCGAGGTCGACAAGGCCACCGGCAAGGTGACCGTTGTGGATTACGTCGCCGCCGTTGACTGCGGCACCGTGATCAACGAGGCGCTCGCGCGCGTCCAGGCCGAGGGCGGCATTGCTCAAGGTATCGGTCACGCACTCTACGAGATTGTCGAGCACGATGAGCGCGGCCGCCTGCGCACCGGCAACTTTATGAGCTACAAGCTGCCCACGCGCCTGGATATCGGCAGCATTCGCGTGGCCTTTGAGCCGAGCTACGAGCCGACGGGTCCGTTTGGTGCCAAGTCGATTGGCGAGGTCGTTATTAACACGCCACTCGCCGCCGTTGCCTCGGCCGTGGCACACGCCACCGGCCATCAGGTTCGCTCGCTGCCGATCACGCCGGAGAAAGCGCTGCTGGGGGAGTAGCGGGTCAGCGAACAAGTCGTAATGGGCGGGGCGGGGCAACTCGCCCCGCCTTTTGCACTCGTGGTGAGGTCGTGAGCTTGTAAAAGGTGTGCGTGCGCTTGCCGTTCGTATCTGCTATCATTCCTAGTCTGTGCGCTCATGCGGGCGTGGCGGAATTGGTAGACGCGCCAGATTTAGGTTCTGGTGGGATTCCCGTGAAGGTTCGAGTCCTTTCGCCCGCACCAACGCACCTGCGTCGGCTCCCGCCGTCGCGACTCTTTGTTGCATAAAGGTACCAGCACCTCAGATAAGCTGGGCAGTATGAGGAGGAACGTGTTGAACATCACCGCTTCTGACGTCAAGGACGCCAAGCTCACCGCTACGGTCACCATCCCGGCCGCCGACGTCGACGCCGCGATCAAGAAGGCCTACAAGGACACCGCCAAGAAGTACCGCTTCCCGGGCTTCCGCGCCGGCAAGGCTCCCCGTCCGGTCATCGACTCTGCTCTTGGCGCCGAGGCTACCCTCGCTCAGGCCACCAACGATCTGATCGCCGCCAACGAGCCCGTCGTCCTCAACGAGCTGGACATCGTCCCCACCAAGAACGGTGACTACAAGGAGCTCGACCTCGCCAAGGATCACGAGGACTACACCTACACCGTCGAGTTCTCCCTGCGTCCCGCCGCTGAGCTCTCCTCCTTCGACGCCGTCGAGATCGAGATGCCCCCTGCGGAGGTCACCGAGTCCGAGATCAACAACCAGGTCGAGATGCTCCTCAACTACCGTGCCACCTTTGAGGACGTCGAGGGTCGCGCCGTCGAGGCCGAGGACTACGTCACCGTCGACCTCAAGGCCGTCGAGAACGCCGACAACTTCGCCGCCGAGGGCCGCATGCTCATCGCCGGTAGCGACAGCAACCCCAAGGAGTTCAACGAGGCCCTGATCGGCGCTAACGTTGACGACGTCAAGACCGTCACCTGGACCGACGAGGTCGAGGAGGGCGAGGAGGCCGAGACCCACACCGTCGAGGTCACCGTCAAGGGCATCAAGGTTCGCAACACCCCCGAGCTCACCGACGAGCTCGTCAAGTCCGACTTTGGCTTCGACAGCATCGACGCCATGCGCGACGCCATCAAGATCGAGATCGAGCAGGACAAGGCTTCCCGCCTCCCGGCCGAGAAGGAGAACCGTTGCGTCTCCGCTCTCGCCGAGCGCCTGCAGCTCGACGAGATGGACGCCGACTACGAGCAGTCCGTCTTTGAGGAGCTCGGCCAGAACTTCCTGTCCAACCTCGCTGCCCGCGGCATGACGCTGGACACCTGGCTGCCCGCTTCCGGCCTGACCATGGAGCAGTTCATCGGCGACCTGCACAAGCAGGCCAACGATGTCGCCCGCGAGTCCCTGGCTCTCGACGCCCTCGCCCGTGAGCTCAAGATCGAGGTCACCGAGGACGACATCAACGCTGAGTTCGAGAAGGCCGGCGTCAAAGACGTCGAGGCTTCCAAGGCTGAGTTCATCGCCGATGGCCGCATGCCTGCCGTCCGCGAGTCCATCCGTCGCTCCAAGGCCGTCGACCACCTGGTCGAGAACGCCAAGGTGACCGAGGTCGACGAGACCGCCAAGGACGCCGAGTAATTCTCGCCACCTTGCCCGCGAGCGCTTGCATGCGCCCGTGATGGGGTAAAGTTATACACCGGTTATCCGGTTGCTTCGTACGGTGCCAGCCAATGCATAGCATGCGGGCACCGTACGTTTATCTAGAACCAATTTGGTCCGCAAGAGAGAAATGGAGATGCGTATGATCGCTAAGTTCGATTCCGCCCTCGTGCCATACGTTATCGAGCAGACGCCGCGCGGCGAGCGCAGCTACGATATCTATTCGCGCCTGCTCAACGACCGCATCATCTTCTTGGGCGAGGAGATTAACTCTGTCAGTGCCAACCTGGTCGTTGCCCAGCTGCTGCATCTTGAGAGCCAGGATGCCGAGAAGGATATCTCGCTCTACATCAATTCGCCCGGTGGCGAGGTCTACTCCGGCCTGGCGATTCTTGACACCATGAACTTTATCAAGCCGCAGGTCTCGACCATTTGTGTCGGTATGGCCGCGTCTATGGCCGCCGTGCTGCTTTCGGCTGGCGCCAAGGGCAAGCGCTTCTGCCTGCCGCACTCCAAGGTGATGATTCACCAGCCCAGCGGCGGTGCCCAGGGCCAGCAGACCGAGATCGAGATTGTGGCCGAGGAGATTAAGAAGACCCGCCGCGAACTCAACCAGATCCTGTCCGACGCCTCGGGCCAGCCCATCGAGAAAGTCCAGGCCGATACCGAGCGCGACAACTACCTGACCGCTGCCGAGGCCCTCGACTACGGTCTGATCGACCGTATCGTCACCTCGCGCGACCTCGCCGCTAAGGACGCCTAGGATGGCCGGTAACATGCAGGACAACTTCGACGAGAACGGCAACCCCATCCGCTGCTCCTTCTGCGGAAAAGAGCAGGGCCAGGTCCGTCGTCTCGTAAAGGGTCCGACCAATATCTTTATCTGCGACGAGTGCGTCGCCGCCTGCTCCGAGATCTTGGAGGAGTCGCTGGCTTCGGACTTTATGGACGCCGCCCGCAACGGCAAGCTGTCGGGCTTCCTCAACGATCACGGTCAGGCTGCCGGGCAGCCCGCCATGGATCCCGAGGCCGAGGGCTTTGAGCTCGAGGACGATGCCCGCCAGGTCATTACGCATGTGCCGACGCCGCACGAGATCTATGACGAGCTCTCGGCTTATGTCATGGGCCAGGAGGACGCCAAGCGCGCCATGTCGGTTGCCGTGTACAACCATTACCGCCGCGTGATCGAGGGCGGCGCCGCGCTTTCGGCCTTTGACGACGGTTTGGACTCGCAGTTCGACGACGATATGGACGAGGTAGAGCTCGCCAAGTCCAACATTTTGCTGCTCGGCCCCACCGGTACCGGTAAGACCCTGCTCGCCCAGACGCTCGCGCGCATCCTCGAGGTGCCGTTTGCCATCGCCGACGCCACCGCGCTCACCGAGGCCGGTTACGTGGGCGAGGATGTGGAGAACATCCTGCTCAAGCTCATCAATGCCGCCGATGGCGATATCGAGCGCGCGCAGGTCGGCATTATCTACGTGGACGAGATTGACAAGATCGCCCGCAAGGCCGAGAACCTCTCCATCACCCGCGATGTTTCGGGCGAGGGCGTTCAGCAGGCGCTGCTTAAGATCCTTGAGGGCACGGTGGCAAGCGTTCCGCCCACCGGTGGCCGCAAGCATCCCCAGCAGGAGCTGCTACAGATCGACACGACCAACATTCTGTTTATCTGCGGTGGTGCCTTTGTGGGTCTGGACAAGATCATCGCCGACCGCGTGGGCAACAAGGGCGTGGGCTTTAACTCCGAGATCGCCGGCCCCACCTCGGTCGACGAGAACGACCTGCTGCGCCAGGTGCTCCCGCAGGACCTCAACGCCTTTGGCATGATCCCCGAGTTCGTGGGCCGTACGCCCGTCGTCACCCAGACGCAGGCGCTCGACGAGGACGACCTGGTGTCGATCCTGACCGAGCCCAAGAACGCCGTGGTGCGTCAGTACCGCAAGATGTTCCAGCTCGAGGACGTTGAACTTGAGTTTGAGGACGCCGCCCTGCATGAGATCGCCCGTATGGCGCTTGCCCGCAAGACCGGCGCCCGCGGCCTGCGCTCAATCTGCGAGGACGTGCTGCAGCAGACGATGTTCGACCTCCCCAGCGAGGAGGGCGTCACCAAGGTCATCGTGACCGAAGCCTCCGTAAAGGGCGAAGAACAGCCCCAGCGCATCTATGGGTAAACCAGCCAAAAATGTGCTTGCAAATAGCCTCCGACCATCCGCGGTCGGAGGCTATTTTATATATACGCAATAACCCCAACTACCTGTGCTATTCTGTGTGTTTGTTTAAGCCTCAGCAAAGTCAATTCAGACTGAAGTAATCGATACCTAAGGGGAGGAATGTAGGCCCGATTTTCGTAGATTCCGCACGAGCCGAAGACCACTTAATGTGGTCTTCGAGCGAGCCCAGGACCTGACCGAGCGAAAATCGGGCCTACATTCCTCCCCGGCGGGACAGGGAGAGATATATGGAAGAGATGCTCAAGAACTACGATCCGTCGACCAACGAGCCGGCGATCCTGCAGAAGTGGCTCGACGGCGGCTACTACAAGCGCCGTGAGGGCGTGGGCGACTGCACCGTCACCATTCCGCCTCCCAACGTGACCGGCAAGCTCCACATGGGTCACGCCACCGACGACTCCATCCAGGACGCCATCATCCGTATGGCCCGCATGCGCGGCAAGTCCACGCGCTGGGTGCTGGGCACCGACCACGCCGGTATCGCCACGCAGACTAAGGTCGACAAGAAGCTCAAGAGTGAGGGCATCAGCCGCCTGGAGATCGGTCGCGACAAGTTTGTCGACGCCTGCTGGGACTGGACCCACGAGTACGGCGGCATCATCGTCGAGCAGATCAAGCGCATGGGCTGCTCCGTCGACTTCGACAACGAGCGCTTCACCATGGACGAGGATTACGCACAGGCCGTGCGCAAGGTCTTCTGCGATTGGTACCACGACGGCCTGATCTACCGTGGCAAGCGTATCGTTAACTGGTGCCCCAACTGCACCACCGCCATCTCGGACGACGAGGCCGAATATAAGGACGAGAAGGGCCACCTGTGGCACCTGCGCTACCCGCTGACCGAGCCGGTCAACGGGCAGGACTACATCGTCGTCGCCACCACGCGCCCCGAGACCATGCTTGGCGACACGGGCGTCGCTGTCTCCCCGAAGGACCCCGAGAAGGCCGCCTTTGTGGGTAAGACCGTCAAGCTCCCCATCGTCGACCGCGAGATCCCCATCTTTGAGGATTGGCATGTCGACGCCAATTTCGGCTCTGGCTTCGTCAAGGTAACGCCTGCTCACGACCCCAACGACTACGCCATGGGTCAGGCCCACGACCTGCCGCAGATCAACATCTTCGACGAGCACGCGGTGGTCGTCGAGGGCTACGGCGAGTTCACCGGTATGAACCGCGACGAGTGCCGCGAGGCCGTCATCAAGTGGTTTGAGGAGCACGACCTGCTCGATCACGTCGAGGACCTTGATCACTCCGTCATGCACTGCTACCGCTGCGACGCCGCGCTTGAGCCGTGGCTGTCCGAGCAGTGGTTTGTGGCCGTTGACAAGCTCAAGGGGCCGGCGCTTGACGCCGTTAACTCCGGTAAGGTTACCTTCCACCCCGCGCGCTGGACGCAGACCTACACCACCTGGATGGAGAACCTTAAGGACTGGTGCATTAGCCGCCAGCTGTGGTGGGGCCACCGCATCCCCGTGTTTTACTGCGAGGACTGCGGCTGGGAGGACGCCCTTACCGAGGACACCGATGTGTGCCCCAAGTGCGGCGGTCATCACGTGCATCAGGACGAGAACGTGCTTGACACCTGGTTCAGCTCGCAGTTGTGGACCTTCGCCACGCAGGGCTGGCCGCAAAAGCCGGAGCTGCTCGAGGGACATCACCCCACGACGGCGCTCGTCACCGCGCGTGACATCATCGCGCTGTGGGTCGCCCGCATGGTCATGAGCTCGCTGTACTTCCTGGACGAGGTGCCGTTTAAGGACGTCGTCATCTATCCGACGATTCTTGCCAAGGACGGCAGCCGCATGTCCAAGTCCAAGGGCAACGGCGTTGACCCCATGGACCTCATTGGCATGTACGGCGCCGATGCCATGCGCTACAACCTGCTCACGCTGTGCACCAACAACCAGGACGTCAAGTTCGACGCGAACATCGACAAGAAGACTAAGAAGCTTATCGACAGTCCGCGTACCGAGCAGGCCAAGTCGTTTGTGACCAAGATCTGGAACGCCAGCCGCTTCCTGCTCATGAACATGGAGGGCTACACGCCCGGCGAGCCCGTCGTGGAGACGCCGGCGGACGCTTGGATGTTCAGCCGCCTGGCCAAGGCCGTGAAGATGGTCACCGAGGGCATCGAGAATTACACCTTTGGCGACATGGCCCGCGGTGTGCAGCAGTTCTTCTGGAACGAGGTCTGCGACTGGTACGTCGAGGTCACCAAGGCCCGCCTGAAGGGCGAGGGCCGTCTGCAGGCGCAGCGCAACCTGATTTTTGTGCTTGACACCTCCATTCGCCTGATGCACCCCCTTATGCCGTTTGTCACCGAGGAGATCTGGGACAACATGCCGGCGAGTGTGCTCGATCTGGACGCCGAGGGCAACGTGAACCGCGCCGAGGCGCTCATGATCGCCAAGTGGCCGGAGCCCGCCGACTACGCGAAGTATGTCGATGAGCCCGCCGAGCGCGCGTTTGAGCTGTGCCGCGCCGTCGTTTCCGCCGCTCGCGCCACGCGCTCGCGTTACCGCTTGAGCCCCAAGGCTGAGCTCGACGTGGTCGTGCGCGCCGGTGCCGAGGACATCGAGAAACTCGAGAGCCTGCGCTCCACGATTGAGCCGCTGGCCAACACCGCCTCGCTTGTCATGGGTACCGACGTTGAGAAGCCTGCCGCGAGCATTGCCGTGGTCGATAGCGGCGTTGAGGTCTTTGTGGTGCTCGAGGGCAAGGTCGACCTTTCGGCCGAGAAGGCGCGCCTGGAGAAGGAGATCGCCGCGGCGCAGAAGGAGCTCGCCGGCTGTGAGAAGACGCTCGCCAACGAGGGCTTTGTGGCCAAGGCCGCGCCCGCGGTGGTCCAGAAGAAGAGGGACCGTGCAGCTGAGCTCAAGGAGATCCTGGCGGCGCTAACTGCTCAGGTTGCTGACTTCTCGTAGGTCTTACTGAGGGGCGCGTCCCGACGCTTTGCTCGCTACTGCGGACAGTCCTGCGCAAGACGGACAGCACATTAAGTGCTGTCCTTTGCGTGCGGAACTTGCGGCGAGCAAAGCATCGGGCCGCTCCTAGTTCGTTTACGTGGTTGTTTGCAACTGGTAGGTTAGGGCCACTTGGTTGTGGCCTTGATCTTGCTGCAAAGCGGTGTTTGGCTGATATTTTGAATGGGAGGGGCTCGTTGTTTGTTACGGGCCTCTTTTTATGTTGAGGAGACTTTGGGTTATGGCTAAGCATTCTGGGTCGTATTCTGTGCCGTTCTCGTTTGAGTTGCTTTCGTTTGGTGAGGCTGTGGGGCTTGCTGCTGATACGGGGCGGATTTCTGGGGATGCTGGTCCTTTGCTCGAGACGGTTGTCGATATGCTCGATGAGCTTGGTCGTCCGGATGAGTATTTCGATTGCATTCAGGTTGCCGGTACCAATGGCAAGACTTCGACTACGCGTTTTTCGGCTGCCATTCTTCGTGGTGAGGGGCTCAAGACCGCGCTGTATACGTCGCCGCAGCTTGTTCGCTATCCCGAGCGCATGGAGGTCGACGGGCGCGTTGTGAGCGACGAGGCCTTTGCCCGTGGCGTTTCTGCCGCTGTTGAGGCGGGGCATCGAGTGAATGCCCGTCGTGTGGCAGCGGGGGAGCGTGCCTATACCATCACACCCTTTGACCTGCTGACGGCTGCCGCGCTTGTAGTGTTTGCCGAGGCTGCGGTGGATGTTGCAGTGCTCGAGGTTGGCATGGGCGGGCGTTGGGACGCCACGAGCGCGACCGATCCCGTCGCCGTTGCCATTACGGGCATTGGGCTCGATCACACACGCATTTTGGGCGATACACTTGAGGCCATTGCCGGTGAGAAGGCTGCGGTCATTAAGCCCGGACGCCTGGTTGTGCTGGGCGAGGGCACGCACGAGGCGAGCGTTCAGCGCGTGATGGATGCCCGTTGTCGCGAGTGCGGCGTCGTGCCGTTCGTGGTGAGTCATGCCACGACTAAGGTGCCGGCGCATG
>CABUSL010000014.1 GCA_902494295.1 uncultured Collinsella sp. | reverse complement strand
TGTCGCTCGAACGCATGATGAGCTGTGGCTTTGGCGCCTGCAACACCTGCAATGTCGAGACGGTCGACGGTATGAAGGGTGCTTGTATGTGCGGCCCCGTGTTCGATGCTTCCAAGGTGGTGGTCTTCTAGTGGGTACCGTGAACATGGCCGTCGATTTCGGCGGCGTCAAGATGCAGAACCCCATTAACACCGCAGCCGGTACCTTTGGCTACGGTTGGCAGTTCCAGAACTTCTTTGATGTTTCCCAGCTGGGCGCCATCACCACCAAGGGTTGCGCAGCCGAGCCCTGGCCCGGCAATCCCGCGCCCCGCATGGCCGAGATTCCCGGCGGTATGATCAACTCCGTGGGTCTTCAGAACCCCGGCGTGGCCGCCTTTGCCCGCGAGTCCGGTCCGTGGCTCGAACAGCTGTCCAAGGACGGCTGCCAGGTCATCTGTCAGGTTGCCGGTCACTCCGTTGACGAGTTTGTCCGCGCGCTCGAGATGTATGTCGAGCTGTGCCCCTGGGCTGCCGGCTACGAGATCAACGTGAGCTGCCCTAATATCGCCGCCGGCGGCGCCGCCATGGGCTCTACGCCCGAGGGCGCCTCATCCGTTATGGCTGCCTGCCGCAAGGTGACCGATAAGCCGCTGTTCGTGAAGATGGCGCCGGTCAACGTCGCCGAGATTGCCAAGGCCCTCGAGGCTGCCGGCGCCGACGGCCTTTCGGTCATCAACTCCATTCAGGGCATGGCCATCGACGTCCATACCCGCAAGTCCCGCGTGGCAAAGCCCAAGGGCGGCCTTTCGGGCCCGCTGTGCCACCACATCGCCGTGCGCATGGTCTGGGAGGTTGCCCAGGCCGTCGATATCCCCATCAACGGTGTCGGCGGTGTCATGACCGGCGAGGATGCGGCCGAGTTTATCCTGGCCGGCGCCACCTGCGTGTCGGTCGGCATGGCCAACTTCGTCGATCCGTGCGCTTCGCTCAAGATCGCGCACGAGCTCGAGGCCTGGGCCGAGTCCCAGGGCGTGAAGGACATCAACGAACTGGTAGGTGCTTTCGAATGCTAGAGACCGATGCCCGCGACCGCGTAATCGTCGCTCTCGACTGCGACCGCGAGCGTGCGCTCGAGCTCGCCCACGAGCTTTCGGGCCATGCCGCCTGGCTCAAGGTCGGTATGACGCTCTATTACGCCGAGGGTCCCCAGATCGTCAAGACCTTTAAGGACCTGGGCTTTAAGGTCTTCCTTGACCTTAAGTTCCATGATATTCCGCATCAGGTTCGCGGTGCCGCCCGTTCGGCCTCGCTTGCCGGTGCCGACCTGCTCTCGGTTCACGGCTTGGGTTCGGGCGCCATGCTCGCTGCCTGCCGCGAGGGTGCCGAGGAGGCGCGCGAGGACCGCGCCAAGCTCGTCGCCATCACCGTGCTCACGAGCATGAATCAGGATGCCTTGAGCGAGATCGGCGTCGAGTCGCCCGTGGCCGAGGAGGCCGCCCGCCTGGCAAAGCTCGCTCAGGCCAACGGCATCGATGGCATCGTGTGCTCGCCGATGGAGGCTCACGACATGCGTGAGCTGCTGGGCCCTGATGCCCTGATCGTGACTCCGGGTGTGCGTCCGGTGGGTGCCGCCCTTGGTGACCAGTCCCGCGTGGCGACGCCTTCCCAGGCTATCGAGAGCGGTGCGAGCCACATTGTGGTGGGCCGTCCCATCACCGGCGCCGACGATCCGGTTGCCGCCTTTGACGCCATTGTCGCCGAGCTGGTCGAAAACGTCGCGTAAAAGATTCCCCTAAGTCACCACTTTTGGGTCTCATTAGCACAAAATAGCCCCTGTGCCTGCGTAAACTTTCCCATCCTTTGTGTGGAATCGCAGGTCAGGGGCTTAACTTTGGGCGCAGTATATTGCACTTTTTGCGGGTATCGTCTAACCTATGGAGCCGCGATTGGGCATTTTGTACGTTCTACGTGCTAAAATGCCAATTATTGAATCAGATATAACCTAACTTTTTGGAGGTACGAATGGCACTCCCTCAGCTTACCGATGAGCAGCGCAAGCAGGCTCTTGAGAAGGCTGCTGCCGCACGTCACGCCCGCGCTGAGCTTCGCGAGCAGATTAAGAAGGGCGAGAAGTCCCTCGAGTCCGTGCTCAACTCCGATGACCCCATCGCTTCCCGCATGAAGGTTTCCACCCTCATCGAGTCTCTCCCTGGTTATGGCAAGGCCAAGGCCGCCAAGATCATGGAGGAGCTCGGTATCTCCGCTACCCGTCGCGTCCAGGGCCTCGGCGTCCGTCAGCGCGAGCAGCTCCTCGAGCAGCTGACCAAATAAGTGAGCGCTCAGGATTCCAAGCTCTTTGTGATTTCTGGACCGTCAGGCGCAGGCAAGGGTACGCTCGTCACTCGTGTGCGCGAGCGCCGCTCGAACCTGGGCCTGACGGTTTCGGCTACCACGCGAGCACCACGCAAAGGTGAGGTCGACGGCGTCAACTACTTTTTTCTGACGCGCGAGGAGTTCGACCGCCGCGTGGCAAACGGTGAGTTTGTTGAGTGGGCCGAGGTCCACGGTAACTGCTACGGCACGTTGGTGAGCGAGGTCACATCCAAGCTCGCCTCTGGCGCATCTCTGATTTTGGAGATCGATGTCCAGGGCGCCCTGCAGGTGAAGGAGCGTTTCCCCGAGGCCGTGCTGATCTTTATCAAGCCGCCTTCGCTTGAGGTGCTCCGCGAGCGTCTAGTCGGTCGCGGTACCGAGACGCCCGAGACGATTGAGCTGCGTATGGCAAACGCCGCCGATGAGCTTGCCCTTGCCGACCGCTACGACGACGTCGTGGTAAATGACGATCTCGACCGCGCGACCGATGAGCTCGTTCGCGTTCTCGATATGCATGAAAGGATCTGAGGTCCGTGTCCGTTGTAAAGCCTTGCATTGACGATCTTCTGGAGAAGACCGATCACAACCGCTTCCTGCTCGCTTCGCTTGCCTCCAAGCGCGCCTGCGACATCAATAGCATGCTGCGTGGCCAGCACAACCGCGTGCTTGCCGTCCAGGATGTCGATGACATCACCATCGGGCTTTCCGGTGCCGACACTATCTCGATGGCTATGGACGAGATTGTCGACGGTGACATCTCTTACGACGAGGCCCGTTACGAGAAGTCGCTCGGCCACAAGGTTGCTGAAGCCTAAATGGCGGCTCGCGTCTGCCTGGTCCACTATCACGAGGTTGGACTGAAGGGTAAGAACCGCGCACATTTTGAGCATATCCTCATGGATAACATCAAGGCGGCCTTGGCCGCCTTTTCCGTGAATGCCGTGTCTCGAATTTCCGGTTATATCCTCGTGACCTTTAACGAGCATCAGGCCGATGAGGCGGCGCGTGTCATTCGCACCGTTCCCGGCGTTGCTCGTGTGTCTTTGGCGTATCACACTAACCGCGACCCGCAGGAGTACTGTGCCGCCGCCGTCAAGGCGCTGCGCGAGTTTGGTCCTTTCGATTCGTTTAAGGTGCACGCCAAGCGCTCCAATACCGACTATGAGCTCACCTCGATTGATATCAATCGTCAGGTGGGCGAGGTACTGTGCGAGGCCTTCCCCGATAAAAAGGTTCAAATGCACGACCCCGATGCGATGGTGCACGTACTGGTGGTCCAGGGTAGCGTCTACGTGTATGCGCGCTCCGAGCGTGGCGTGGGCGGTCTGCCGGTGGGTTCTGCCGGCAAGGTCGTGACGCTTCTGTCGTCGGGTATCGATTCTCCGGTGGCGACCTGGATGCTCGCGCGTCGCGGCGCGGTGTGCGTGCCGGTGCATTTCTCCGGTCGTCCGCAGACGCCCGACACGAGTGAATACCTGGTGCAGGACATCATCCGTGCGCTTGAGCCGGGTGTCCAGATCGGCCGCCTGTACGTGGTGCCGTTTGGCGACTGCCAGCGTGAGATTTCGGTCACCTGTCCCAGCAACCTGCGCGTGATTATGTATCGCCGCATTATGTATTCGGTTGCCGAGCGCATTGCACATATCGAGGGTGCCAAGGCCATCGTTACGGGCGAATCACTTGGGCAGGTTGCCTCCCAAACGCTTGAGAACATCATGGCCGTCAACGAGGCCGTGAAGATCCCCGTGTTCCGTCCTCTCATCGGTTCGGACAAACAGGAGATCATCGCACGCGCCGAGGAGATCGGTACGTTCGATATCTCGACTGAGGCCGCTCCCGACTGCTGCACGCTGTTTATGCCGCGCCGTCCCGAGACGCACGCTAAACTCGACGCCGTGCATGAGGCCTGGGAGTTGTTCGATCACAAGGAGATGATCGAGCGCCTGCTCAAGCAGACCGAGTACATCGACTTCGAGAGCAACACGTATAAGGCCCCTAAGACCTTAAAACGCAAACATTCGGAGCTTGCTCCGCGTGAGATTTACCAAGATCACGAGTAATTTTGTGCATAGACCGACGATGCGCCTGCATCGTCGGTCTTTTGCTATCTGGGCATTTTGCGGCTAAGTGTTCATTTGCTGACGTGTGCCTGAATAAATGGACAGATTTGTGCAAGGTTTTGGTCGGTTTTTGGTTTGACCGCTAAAACCGGTTTTGGAGCGTGGCAGTTGCAGGACTCTTTTCCTGACACGATGTTGTTGGGAGGTTTTGCTATGGCGCAGCGCGAACAACACGAACGGGTCAAACGGATGGACCGCTTGGCGGACAAGCTGCTCGGTCATAAGGCAGTGGTGATGGCGATACTGGTCGTCATTGCGATGGCGAGTGGACTGGCGATGGCGAACCTTGGCGGCGGTGCCGACAGTGTGTCGTTTGAGCGCACTGATGGTTCGGGTTCGTTAGTGGAGCCGGGATCCGGCGATGCCTCGAGCGGAAAGACATCCGAAGGCTCTTCGCCTAAGGCGTCTGCCGCGGCAGAGGTTTATGTCGATGTTGATGGCGCCGTTGTGTCGCCCGGTGTATATCGTCTCAAGGACGGCGCGCGGGTGGCTCAGGCGATTGATGCCGCCGGCGGGCTGGCGCCCGAGGCAGACGTTACGGGGCTCAATCGGGCATCTAAGGTCGTCGATGGACAGAAGATTCACGTTCCAACGGTAGGGGAGCAGCAGGCGTCCATTGCGGAAGCCGGTGTTGATGGTGGGGCTTCCGCATCATCGGGCGTGAGTGGCGCAACAGGCCTAGTAAATATCAATACGGCAAGCGCGGCAGAGCTGCAGACGCTCTCTGGCATCGGTCCCTCCATGGCCCAGTCGATTATCGATGAGCGGACAAAGAACGGTGCTTTTGCCTCGGTTGACGATCTGATGCGTGTGTCGGGAATCGGCGAGAAGAAACTTGCCAAAATCAAAGATTCCATCTGCGTATGAGTGCGACCGAGCGCGAGCATGTGATGCCTCCGCGGCCTCTGATGCCGTGGACGATGGCTCTGTGTGCCGGCATGTGCATGAGCTGCGCCTTGGTGCTCAACGTGGCCGCCGGTGCGCTGCTGTGGGAGCGGGCTTCGGCGGTCGGGCCGCTTTGGGCCATCCCCGTTGCGGCGGCGGTATTCGTTGTGCTGGCTCAATCTTGTGCGTGGCTTGCCCCTTGGAAGCGGTGGCTGTATGCCGCGTCCGTCGGTCTTGTGGCGGGAGCGGTCGTCTCGGCCTGGTGGACTGTGGGCGCGCTAAGCGCCTCGAAGGCGCTCGACGGTCGAGCGGCAAGCAGCCTTGAGTTTGTCGTGCAGGGTGATCCATCCATAAACGACGACGTGTTTTCCTATACCTGCGAGGCACGCGCGGACGGTAAGAACTTGGCAATGGTTCGCCTATCGTGCGACCTCGAGCTCAAGGTCGGGGCGCACGTGCGTGTTATCGGTCGCGTTTCACGTTTTGAGAACGATGCGTATGGACGATCGCGCGTGCTCCGAGGTGAGGTGCGCAAGGTTAAAGTCGTTCGGATTTTGTCGGTCGATGAGGACTCTCCGGGGCCGCTTCTTCGGATGCGAAATGGGCTGCTTGCGTCCATCGCGCCTGCGACCGACCCGGCGCGTGCACTCATAGCCGGTGTCGCCTGCGGTCGTTCGGCCGAGCTGCGCGCCCAGCCGGCGGGCGACTGGTTTTCGGTGACGGGAACGGCGCATCTTATCGCCGTCTCGGGCAGCCATTTGGCTATCGTGGGGTTTGTAATCGAGGGTGTATTGCAAAAGACTCGGTGCTCACGTGGTCTTCAGCGGGCGATATTGGCGATAACGCTTGTGGGCTACGTTGCCTTTACGGGCGCGTCTCCCTCGGCCGTGCGCGCGTGCTGCATGGTGTTCGCGACGCTTGTCGTAAACGGCGCGGGGCGTCGCCGGCACGGAATTTCGGCACTCTTCGTAACCATGTCCATCTTTGTGCTGCTGCGGCCGACGGTTCTGTTCGAGATGGGCTTTCAGCTTTCATGTGCCAGCGTCTTAGCCATTCTGTGCTTTTGCCCCTATGCGACCTACGCTTTGGGTGAGCTTAGTGTTCCGTCGGGCGTTGCCGGCATGCTTTCCGTCACGCTGTGCTCGCAACTGGCGACACTTCCCATTACCATTCCTGCCTTTGGTACGTTCTCGCCCATTGCTCCGCTGGCAAATGCGGTCCTCGGTCCGGTGGTGAGCGTACTGCTCGTCGTGTCCATCGTGCTGGTTCCCTTTTCGCTCGTGGGACCGTTGCGGACTTGGGCGCTCGTTGTGCCCATGATTGCCGCCCGTTGCGCGCTGTTTTTCGAGCAGCTGTTTGCCGCCGTGCCGGGTGCATCCGTGAGTGTGCCGCCCGATAGCAAGTGGATTTACCTAGTGCCGTGTTTGCTGGCGGTTCTGCTTGTCCGGTGGCCGCGTCCCCGTGCACGTCCAATGGCGGTGGGGCTTGCATGCCTGGTGCTCTTGGCTGCGATTCCGTACGCCTACTGGGATCGATTCGCTCCGCCTTCGGTGACGGTGCTCGATGTGGGCCAGGCCGATGCGATTCTTATTCGCCAGGGCGGCGCAGTGGCGCTCGTCGACTGCGGGCTCGACGAGCGCGTGGTGGCGGCGTTGGTTCGCAATAACGTGCACCATATCGATGCCGTCTTTGTGACGCATTGGGATGAGGACCACTGGGGTGGTCTGCCTGCCGTGCTCGAACAGTTTTCGGTCGGAACGATTGCCGTGGCGGCGGATGCGCTGGAGGATGCTCCTGCCGAGGTATTGAACCGACCTGGCGTGGAGTATCGGCAGGTGTGCCGTGGGGATACGGTCGACATCGGCTCTTTTTGCGCCCGCGTGGTGTGGCCATTCGAGTCCGTGGATGGCGAGGGAAATGAGGATTCGCTTGTCCTGCTGCTCTCTTATGTTCAGGAAGGCAAGGGCCTGCGCATACTCCTCACCGGTGATGCCGAGCTTGACCAAGAACGGGAATTCGTGCAGGAGGTGGGGGATATCGATGTCCTTAAACTTGGGCATCACGGCTCTAAGGTTTCAGTTGATGGTGAGTTGCTGGACGTCCTGAAGCCCGAGCTTTCCCTCGCGAGCGCGGGCGAGGGGAATCGATACGGCCATCCGTCCGATGCCTGCATCGATGCCGTTAAGGAAGCGGGCGGCGTGTTCGCGTGCACCATCGAACACGGCGACATTACCGTCACGCCGACTGCGAATGGCTTTGCGACGCGATGCCAGCGACCGTGACGACGTCGTTGGCGTGTGGTGGGCCCCTGGGCTAGAATGGCACGGAACGAATACGAAGGCCTGCGGGAGGGGAGCGCAATGTCCGAAACCGGTCTGCTGCCGGCATATCTGATTGTCGGTACCGACGGAGTCAAGCGCGATCACGCCGTCTCGCGTATGAAAGCGCGTCTGGAAAAGTCGGGTATGGTTGAGTTCAACCTCGACGAGCGCGACATGACCAAAGACCCCGATATCGAGTCCATTATCGGATCGCTTAACACCTTTCCGATGGGCAGCGAGTTTCGCCTGGTAATCCTTGACGGCTGCTCAAAGCTCGCCAAGGCGGTCTCGGAGCCGCTCGTCGAGTATCTGGCGAGTCCCAGCCCCACAACGGTCTGCCTCATCATCGCCGACTCGCTTGCCAAGAACACGCGCCTGTATAAGGCGATCGCCAAGATCGACAAGAAGGCTGTGATCGATTGCTCCGGCACCAAGCGCTGGGAGCTACCGCGCCGCGTGCAGCAGATGGCGACGCAGCACGGCAAGTCGATCTCGACGGCGGCCGCCGAGGAGCTCGTCTCGCGTTCGGGTGAAAACACTCGCATGCTCGATAACGACTTGGCTAAGCTTGCTCAGATGGTCGAGGCGCCCCAGATTGAGCTTGCCGATGTGGAGCGCTGGATTGTGCGCACTGCCGAGGTTCAACCCTGGGACTTTCTCAATGCGGTCTCGGCCCGTGACATGCGACGCTCGCTCGAGCTTTTCAATCTATTGCCCGCTAAGAGCTACGTGTGGACTTATACATTGCTGTGCGGCCGCATCCGCGAGCTGATCGTCGCCAAGGCGCTCGATGCGCGCGGTCAGGGTCGTGAGCTGGCCGCAACACTCAAGCTTCAGTCCTGGCAGGTCAAGAATCACCTGACCTGGGCACGTCGCTTTTCGATGGCAGAGCTCATCGCAGCGCTCGAGGGTGCGGTCGATGTGGAGCTCGCGCTCAAGGGTTCGGCCGATTCTCAGACCGCGCTTTTGCTCTGGATTACGAACATCTTGAGAAAATCGTGATGATACCTGCCTATTTGACAAATTCGTTCTATCCCTTTGAGAGGGAGCGTGCTATAGTAGGCGCTTGCATGACCTCACCGTGTCTCAGAGGTGTCATACATTTTTTGCAAGGAACTCGAAAGGAACTCCAGAAGTGGCAAACATCAAGTCTCAGAAGAAGCGTATCCGCACCAATGAGGCAGCTCGCATGCGTAACAAGGCTGTCAAGTCCGAGCTCAAGACGCTGACCAAGCACGTCCAGTCCGCCGTCGCCGAGGGCGACGCCGAGAAGGCCCAGGCTGCCCTCAAGACCGTCACCAAGCGTCTCGACATGGCTGCCGCCAAGCATGTTATCCACAAGAACCAGGCTTCCAACCGCAAGTCCGGTCTTGCCAAGCTCGTGAACAGCATCAACGCCTAAGTTGTAAATTTCACACCACACAGATTACGCGCATAAATGGAGCCTGTTTTATGGAACAGGCTCCATTTTTTGTATCGCTCGGGTAAGATAGTCCGCATGAATACTTCAATTGACATTTCCCACATCCGCAACTTCTCAATTGTTGCGCACATCGACCATGGCAAGTCCACGATCAGTGACCGTATCCTCGAGCTCACCCATACCGTCGACGAGCGCGACATGGAGTCGCAGCTGCTCGACACCATGGATATCGAGCGCGAGCGCGGCATCACGATCAAGTCCAACGCCGTCCGCGTGTCCTATGACGCCGACGACGGCGAGACGTATCAGTTCAATCTGATCGATACGCCGGGCCACGTTGACTTTACCTATGAGGTCTCGCGCTCGCTGGCAGCCTGTGAGGGCGCGGTACTCGTTGTCGACGCCACGCAGGGCGTCGAGGCGCAGACCGTCTCCAACGCGACGCTCGCCATGAACGCCAATCTGGACATTGTGCCGGCCATCAACAAGATCGACCTGCCCTCGGCCCATCCCGATGAGGTTAAGACCGAGATCGAGGATGACCTGGCGATCCCTGCCGATGACGCCGTGTGTGTCTCGGGCAAGACCGGCGAGGGCATTCACGATCTGCTGGAGTCCATTGTCTTTTTGATCTCTCCGCCTAAGGGCGATGCAAATGCTCCGCTCAAAGCGCTCATTCTGGATTCGTACTTTGACGAGTATCGCGGCGTGGTGGCCACGGTGCGCGTCTTTGACGGCTCCATCAAAAAGGGCGATACCCTGCGCATGATGCAGGCAAAGGGCGACTTTTTGGTCGATGGCGTGGGCGTCAAGCGTCCCGCCGAGACCCCGGTCGACGCGCTGACGGTCGGCGAGGTCGGATACGTGGTCACGGGCCTGAAGGATCCCGAGGCCGTTCGCGTGGGCGATACCCTCACGTGGGCGTCGAATCCCTGCCCCGAGCCGCTTCCCGGTTACCGCGAGGCCAAGCCCATGGTCTATACGGGCCTGTTCCCGATCGATAACAAGGACTACGAGAACCTGCGTGACGCGCTCGATAAGCTGCACGTCAACGACCCGTCGTTGGTATGGGAGCCCGAGACCTCGGTGGCGCTCGGCTTTGGCTTCCGCGTGGGCTTCTTGGGCCTGCTGCACATGGAGGTCGTTAAGGAGCGCCTCGAGCGTGAGTTCAACTTGGACCTCATTGCCACGAGCCCTTCGGTCGACTATCACGTGTACAAGACCGATGGCGAGATGGTCGATGTCCGCAGCCCGCAGGACCTGCCCGAGACCACGCGTATCGAGCGCATTGAGGAGCCGTACCTCAAGGCTAAGATCATCTGCCCGCCCGAGTATACGGGTGCCGTCATGCAGCTCGCTATCGAGCACCGCGGCATTACGACCGACATGATCCATCTCACGAGCAAGTCGGTCGAGATGCGCTTTGATATGCCGCTTGCCGAGCTCATCTTGGACTTCTTTGACCAGCTCAAGAGCCGTACCAAGGGCTATGCCTCGTTGGACTACGAGTTCAACGAGTACCGTCCATCTGAGCTTGTGAAGCTCGATATCCTGCTTTCGGGCGACGAGGTGGACGCGCTGTCGTTTATCGTCCACAAGGACAAGGCCTACGGTCTTGCCCGCGGCCTGTGCGACAAGCTTAAGGAGATTATCCCGCGTCAGCTGTTCGAGGTGCCCATCCAGGGTGCTATCGGCAACAAGATCATTGCCCGCTCCACCGTCAAGGCGCGTCGCAAGGACGTGCTTGCTAAGTGCTACGGCGGCGATATCTCGCGTAAGCGCAAGCTGCTCGAGAAGCAGAAAGAGGGCAAGAAGCGCATGAAGGCCATCGGATCGGTCGAGGTCCCGCAGGAGGCCTTTATGGCGATCCTCAAGGTGGACGAGTAGGTCTATGGCGCTTTCTGAATACAGCAAGCGGCTGCTGGGCGCCTATGCCGAGCAGCCGTTCCTTATGGCTCCCATGGCGGGCGTGACCGACCCTGCCTACCGCATCATGTGCCGCCGCCGCGGTGCCAACCTTGCCTACAGCGAGATGGTGAGCGTGGCGGGCCTTGCCTATGCCAGCAATAAGACGTGGCGCCTGGTGCTACCGGCCGACGAGGAGCAGCAGATTTGCGTGCAGCTCTTTGGCTCCAAGCCCGAGCAGTTTGCGAATGCCGTCGCCGCCGTCGAGGAGCGTGTGGGCGATCGCCTGTCATTGATCGATATCAACATGGCCTGTCCGGCTCGCAAGGTCGTTACCAAGGGCGAAGGCTCGGCGCTTATGCGCACGCCCGACCTGGCCGAGAAGATTGTCGAGGCAGCGGTGGGCGCGGCGCATGTTCCCGTGACCGTGAAGATCCGCAAGGGTTTTTATGCCGAGGACCGCAACGCCGCAACGTTTGCCCAGATGCTTGAAGGGGCGGGCGCCTCTGCAGTTGCCGTGCACGGTCGTTGTGCCACGCAGCTCTATACGGGCCAGGCCGATTGGTCTGTCGTCGATGAGGTGGCCGACGCCGTCGAGATTCCCGTTATCGGTTCGGGCGATGTGTTCTGCGCCGAGGATGCCGCAGAGCATCTGCGCAGCTCGGGTGCCAGCGCGGTGTTTATCGCACGCGGCATCTACGGAAACCCCTGGGTTTTTGGTGATGCTCGCGCCCTTGCGCTCGATGGCATACCGGTGCCGGCACGCAGCTCCGTCGAGCGCCTGGACGCCCTGCGTGAGCACCTAACGCTGACGCATGAGCTCCTGCCGCTCATGTCGCGTGCCCGCACGTACGTAAGCTGGTACTTAAAAGGCATGCCTCATGCCGCCGCTTGGCGTGCCCATGTGGTGCGCTGTTCCACTTACGAGGAGTTTATGGCGCTGGTTGATGAGATCGAGCGCGATGTGGTGGCCTGCGAGGCTGCCCTTGCCGCCGGCGAATCGGTGCCTCCACATCCGCTGGAGGCTTAAGGGTGGCCGTTACCGCGCTGTACGTGCACGTGCCGTTTTGCGCCCAAAAGTGCCGGTACTGCGACTTTGACTCGCGCAGTTTTGCTCCGTGCGACCTGAGCGCTGCGCTCGATGTCTATTTTGAGCAGTTGTTCGCGCGCCTCGATGCTTTTGGCAAGGCTGGGGCCCTTGAACAGATCCGCACCGTCTATGTTGGCGGTGGTACGCCGTCGCTGGCGGGGAAGCGCCTGGTGGAGCTGGCGCGGCGTATTCGTGCGTGGTGCGCCCCCGTTGAGTTTACCTGCGAGGCCAATCCCGAGTCGCTGACCGCCGAGCTTGCCGCTGCGCTTGCCAAGGTTGGTGTCACACGCGTCTCTCTGGGCGTGCAAACGCTCGATAACATCGAACTTACCGCTATCGGCCGTATTCACGATGCCGATCGGGCGCTTGCCGCCATCGCGACAGTCAAGAACGCTGGGCTTGACGTGTCGTGCGACCTTATGTGCGGACTTCCTGGGCAGACCGCAGCGAGTTGGAGGCGCACGCTCGATGGCGTGCTGGCGGCGGCTCCGCATCATGTGTCGGTCTACCCGCTCACGCTTGAGGAGGGGACTCCCCTTTATCGCATGGCGTGCCGCGACGAGTCGGTCGAGCCCGACGAGGATTTTCAAGCTTCGTGCATGGATGTGGCGCGTGAGCGTCTGGGTGCGGCCGGCTATCACCCGTATGAGGTGGCAAGCTATGCGCTCGACGGACATGAGTGCGCCCATAACATTGCCTACTGGACCGGCCAGGGCTATTTGGGCCTGGGTCGCTCTGCCGCGGGCATGCTCGATGCCGAGGATTTCGATCGTCTTGCAGGTTTGTTCCCCGGCGTGTCTTCTCGAGGCGATTCGTACCGCGTGCGTCTGGTGCAACGTGACGATGACGCGACGGCGTTCGAGGCCGAATATCTCTCGCAGCGCGAGGCTGCGGCCGAAGACCTGATGCTTGCTTGTCGCATGACGCGCGGTGTCGCGTCCGACCTTTTGGTTCGCGCGGCTCGTGCCGTCCCGGCCGATGAGCTGGCAGCTGCCTGCGATCGCGCGCTCGAATTGGGTCTTGCCACTTGGGTGCCCGAGACGCTCGGAGTCCATGAGGGACCCTTCACTTCGGCAGATGTCATCGCGGGCCATGTTCGAGCTCGTTTAGCGCCGACACACCTGGGCTGGCTCGATGGAAATGTTCTGTTCGAGCTGTTTTGGGATCTAGCTTAGGTCGCTCGGGTAGAATTACCGAAATATATATGCTGCTGTGAGCAGGAGGTTGCCGCGCATGGCGACGATGAACGAAAAAGATTACTACGAGATTCTAGGTGTCTCCAAGGACGCCACCTCGCGTGATATTCAAAAGGCCTTCCAGCAAAAGGCCCGTAAGCTCCATCCGGACGTCAACAAAGAGCCGGATGCCGAGGAAAAGTTTAAAGAGGTTTCCGAGGCCTACGCCGTGCTTTCGGACGAGCAGAAGCGTTCGCGCTACGACGCCATGCGTTCGGGCAACCCCTTCGCCGGCGCTCCTACGGCTTCGCCCTATGGCGGCGGCTACGCCGGCAGCGCGGGCTATGGCAATCCCTTTGAGGGCGGTTTTCCCTTTGGTGGCGCCTGGGGCCAGCCGCGTCGCGGGCAGGCTGCCTACAATCCCGAGAACGGCGCCAACGTGGTCGTCGATATCAAACTCGACGCCAAGGAGGCCAAGGGCGGTGCCCGCAAGACCGTCCGCTACACGCGCTTCGATACCTGTAACAACTGCGGCGGTTCGGGCTCCGTTTCGTCTGAGCATGCCCATACCTGCCCGAGCTGCGGTGGCCGCGGCCACATCGACGTCGACCTGTCCTTCCTGTTTGGTGCGGGCACGTTCCAGTCGGTCTGCCCCGAGTGCGGCGGTTCCGGTAAGGTCGTGGCCGACCCCTGCCCTGATTGCGGCGGCAGCGGTCGTACTCGCGTAACCTCCGAGCAGACGATTGAGTTTCCTGCCGGCACGCACGATGGCGACGAGGTCCGCATTGGCGGCATGGGTCATGCTGGCACCAACGGTGCCGCGGGCGGCGATCTGGTCGGCCGCGCCCATGTTGAGGCCGAGCGCCTGGAGGGTAAAGCCCGTACCGGCTTTTACCTGATGGGCATCGTGGCGCCGTTTTTGGTACTCTCGGCCATCTCGGGCGTGTTCTCGGCCTTTGCCGTGATGTGCTTTATTCCGTTTGCCATGGGCCTGTTCATGGTGCTTTCGGACGGCGTGCTTCATCGCAGCCTGCTGTGGTGGAAGCGCGGCGCGATGCAGTTTGCCAACGGTTTTGCCAACGGCTTCATGTTCGCGCTCGTGTCGGTTTGGTTCGCGAGCTGCTCGCAACGGGCCATGCTTTCGCCGTACCAAATGCAATAACATCAAACCCTCTGTTTGCGGTCGGCCCTGCTTGGGTATAGGACGCACTGTGACAATAATGAAAGTCGGAAGGATTCGGTTGTGTCGGAAAATAGGGATTACTACGAGGTGCTTGGCGTCGACAGGGATGCCGACGCGCGGACGATTAAGCGTGCGTTTCTAAAGAAGGCCCGTACCGTACATCCGGATGTTTCGGACGACCCCGAGGCCGAGGCCAAGTTCAAGGAGCTCAACGAGGCCTATTCCGTTCTTTCCGATGAGCAGAAGCGTGCTAACTACGACCGTTACGGCACTGCCGACGGCCCTGGTGGTTCGGGCTACGTCGATATCAACGATATCTTTGGCGGCATGGGCATGGACGACTTGTTCTCGTCGTTCTTTGGCGGCGGTGCCGGCGGTGGCGCCCGCAGCCGTCGTGAGCGTCGTCGCGGACGTGATATGGCCATCTCGCTTTCGGTGACGCTCGAGGAGGCGGCGCTCGGCTGCAAAAAGACGATCAGCTATGACCGCCTTGCTCCTTGCGAGGACTGCAACGGCACCGGTAGGGCAGAGGGCGCACAGGAAAAGCAGTGCGGCCGCTGCCACGGCACGGGCTATGTCACGACGGTTCAGCGTTCGTTCCTGGGCCAGGTTCAGTCCTCTTCGCCTTGCCCCGACTGCCATGGCGAGGGCACGGTCATCGACCATCCCTGCGAGACCTGCGACGGTCAGGGCCGCACGCCTTCGCATGAAAAGATCGACATCGATATTCCCGCCGGCGTTTCGACCGGTCGCCAGCTGCGCGTGAGCGGCTTTGGCGAGGCCGGCCTTCGCGGCGAGCCCTCGGGTGACCTGATTGTCAACGTGCGCGTTGCCGACCATGAGCGCTTTAAGCGCAACGGTGACGACCTGTACCTGGTGAGCGATATCTCGATTGCGCAGGCTGCGCTCGGCTGCGAGATCGAGGTCGAGGGCATTATGCCCGACGAGGTCGTTAGGGTGACGGTTCCCGCCGGCGCCCAGTACGGCGACACCGTGAGCGTCAATAATTACGGAATGCCGCGCATTGGCGGTGGCGGTTCGCGTGGCCGCCTGATCGTGCAGCTGCGCGTGGTTGTTCCCATCAATCTCTCCAATAAGCAGCGCGAGCTGCTCCGTGCTTTTGCCGATGAGATGGGCGATGACGTCACTTCCGGTAAGAAGTCGGTGACCGACCGTATCAAGAGTGCCCTCGACGATATCCTCGATTAAGGAGCCCGCGTGCTCGCACCCCATATTTCCGTCGTCAACCTCGGCTGCCGTGTCAACCGGGTTGAGTCTGACCGTATCACTGCCGATCTAATGCGCTTGGGCTTTGCTATTGTGGAGCCCCAGGATGCCGATCTGATCGTCATTAACACTTGTGCCGTTACGGGCGAGGCCGAGGCCAAGACCCGTAAGGCCGTCCGTCATGCGCTGGCCCATCCAAACGAGCCCTATGTGGTCGTGACCGGATGCGTGGTCAATTTGCATCCCGAGGAGCTGTCGGAGCTTTCGGATCGCGTGATTGCCGAGCCGTCCAAGATAGATGTCGCCGAACGTGTATGCGAGGTGCTGGGTGTTGAGTCCGATAGCGTTCCCGCCTGCAGCGATGGCGAGGTGGTCGATGCGCTCGGTCGCTCTCGCCTGGGCGTGAAGATTCAGGATGGCTGCAACCATCGCTGCACCTATTGCATTGTGTGGAAGGCGCGCGGCCCCGAGCGCTCCGTGCCCGTCGAGTCCGTGCTCGAGCAAGTTCGCGAGGCCCAGGAGGCCGGCGTGCCCGAGGTGGTGCTGACCGGTGTGAACCTGGGTGCCTACGATGGCAAGAGCGCGACCGACGAGCATGTCGAAATCGATGAGCTGCTCGAGGCCATCATGGAGCGCACGTCTATTCCGCATGTGCGCATTTCCTCGGTCGAGCCCATGGATATCTCTGAGCGCCTGCTTAAGGTTATGGCGCGCAATCCGCAGCGTATCGCCCCGTTTTTGCACCTGCCCGTGCAGTCCGGCTGCACAGCGACTCTGCATCGCATGGGCCGTCCCTATAGCGCCGAGACCTTTGAGGACACGGTGCGTATGATTCGCGCCAACTTGCCCCAGGCGTCTCTTTCGTGCGATGTCATCGTCGGTTTTCCTGGTGAGACGGACGAGGAGTTCGAGGAGTCGCTGGCGCTGTGCCGTCGTGTGGGTTTCTCGCGTATGCACGTGTTCCGCTATAGCAAGCGTCCCGGTACCCTTGCTGCCGATATGCCCGACCAGGTGCCGCCCGAGGTTATGGCCGAGCGCAGCCGTCGTATGCGAGCCGCGGCGCAGGAACTCGCCATTGCCGACGCTCGTCGTCGCGTGGGCACCGTCGAGCGTGCCGTCCTCGAGTACGGCGACAACCTGACGCTCGGTTCGTTCCATCATGCCCGTCTTGACGATACCTGTGGACTTACAGCCCCGTGCCTGCTCGATGTTGCTATCATCGGAGTCGATGATTCCGGCTTGGTCCATGCGCGCAGGGAGGTTCATGGAAGCCTCGAAGATTAGACTTACCGTTCCCGAGGGAATTGATCCCTCGCGCGTTTTGGGCGCCGGCGACGGCGTCCTTCGTGCGCTCGAGAGCTTGGTTCGCGCCCATGTGGTCGCCCGTGGCGATAGCATCGCCGTGAGCGGCGACCCGGACGAGGTCGAACTCGTGGCGCGTTTTTTCGAACACGCTTTTCGCGAGGCGGCCGCCGGGCGCACGCTGTCTGCCGACGATGTCTCTCGCTGCCTAGCCGTCTTGCGCGACGGTGAGCATGAGGCTACGTCGCTTCGCGATGACGTGCTGCTTTCGTATCGCGGCCGTGCCATTCGCCCCAAGACGCTCGGCCAAAAGCGCTATGTGGATGCCATTCGCTCGCATACCATCACGTTTGGCCTGGGTCCTGCCGGCACCGGTAAGACTTATCTGGCCATGGCGCTCGCCGTTGCCGCGCTCAAGCGCCACGAGGTGGGCCGTCTGATCTTGACGCGTCCGGTTGTCGAGGCGGGGGAGAACCTGGGCTTTTTGCCCGGCACCCTCGAGGAAAAGATCGATCCCTACATGCGTCCGCTCTACGACGCCCTTTTTGACATGATGGATCGCGAGCGCACCGATGAGCTTATGGAGCGCGGCGTGATCGAGATCGCCCCGCTTGCCTACATGCGCGGCCGCACGCTGAGCGATGCCTTCGTGGTGCTCGACGAGGCGCAAAATACCACGCCCGAGCAGATGAAGATGTTCCTGACGCGCTTGGGCTTTAACTCCAAGTTCGTGATTACCGGCGACCTGAGTCAGCGAGACCTGGTGGGTCGTCGCGGTGGCTTGGCGGATGTCGAGAAGATTTTGGGCCGTGTCGACGATGTGGCGTTTGCGCACCTGGAGCGCGCCGACGTGGTGCGCCATGCCCTGGTGGGTCGTATCGTCGAGGCATACGATACTTATGATGATGTGCGCGAGAAACGCGTACGTGACCGAAAGGAGTCCCGTTGAGTGTATTGATCAGCAACGATGCCGAGCTCGATACGCTGCTCGACGCGCAGGAGGTGGAGCACATCTGCGAGGTTGTGCTTGACGCCGAGGGCGTTGAACGTGAAGTCGAGATTTCCCTTTCGTATGTCGATGAGGACGAGATGCATGAGCTCAACCACGAGTGGCGCGGTATCGACCGCACCACCGATGTGCTCTCGTTTGAGTGCGATTCGGCCTTTGACGATGACATTCCCGCCGATGAGACGCTCGAGCTCGGCGATATTATCTTGGCCCCGCAGGTTATTGCCCGTCAGGCCTCCGGTTTTGGCAATAGCCCCGCTGACGAGTGCCGTCTGATGCTCGTACACGGCATGCTGCACCTGCTGGGCTATGACCACATCGAGGACGACGAGGCCGAGGTCATGGAGGCCCGCGAGGACGCCATCCTGCGCGATCTGGCGCTCGAGCGCGGCGAGGACCCTAAGCTAGTCCACGTCGGCCCCATCACCAACCACGCCCACGACTAGGAGCCGTCTATGATTCCCGGATCGAACAAGGACCATCCGTCCTTCTTAAAGTCGTTTTCCTACGCCATGGAGGGCTTCGTCACCGCCGTCAAGACCGAGCGCAACATTAAGGTCATGCTCGTGGCGGGCGTGTGCACCGTCATTGCCGGCTGTATCGTGGGCCTCGACATTGCCGAGTGGGCCACGATTATCATCTGTTGTGGCCTGGTGATTCACGGCGAGCTGTGCAACACCGCTATGGAGGCTATCGTCGACCTAGCGACCCAGGAGCTCCATCCGCTGGCCAAGCGTGCGAAGGACATCGCCGCCGCCTCTGTTTACATTCTTTCCATCACCGCCGCGATTGTGGGCGTGCTGGTATTTGCCCACGCGCTCGGCTTTATTTAGAAAGGGATTCCCATGTCCGACAATATGCAGCCTACCGATGAGGTTTTGGACGACGAGGTTCTGGAAGAGGTCGAGGATTCCGATTCGTTTGACGAGGTCGAGGAGTTCGACCCGTTTGAGGGTATGAGCGACGAGGAACTCGACGCCCTGTGCGACGAGGGCGACAACCTCGCGGGCTTTGGTGACGTTGAGCCCGGTTTCCGCAGCGGCTTTGTGGCCCTGGTCGGTCGTCCCAACGCTGGCAAGTCTACGCTGCTTAATGCCTGCTATGGCAAAAAGGTCGCCATCACCTCGCCGGTGGCCCAGACGACCCGCCGCCGCATGCGCGCCGTCGTCAACCGTCCCGGCTACCAGCTGGTCTTTGTCGATACCCCGGGTATTCATAAGCCCAAGGACGGCCTGGGATCCGAGCTCAACAAGAGCGCGCTGTTTGAGCTGAACGATGTCGATGTCGTCGCGTTTTTGATTGATGCCACCAAGCCGATCGGCAGGGGAGACTCCTGGGTTGCCGAGCGCGTCAAGAACTCCCGTTCCAAGAAGGTCCTGGTGCTCACTAAGGCCGATGAGGCCGACCCCGCACAGGTCATGGAGCAGCTTAAGGCCGCCCACGAGCTCATGGAATATGACGACGAGATCGTGACGTCGTCGGTCAAGAACTTCAACGTCGATGCCTTTATCGAGACCGTTGCGCACTTTTTGCCCGAAGGCCCGCGTTGGTTCCCCGAGGACATGGGTACCGATGCTTCCGATGAGACGCTCGTTGCCGAGTTTGTGCGCGAGAAGGTTTTGCGCCGCACCCGTGATGAGATTCCGCACTCCGTTGGCGTGATCTGCGATACACTCGAGCAGACCAAGAAGGTGCTGCGCGTGCACGCCACCATTTACGTCGAGCGCGAGGGCCAAAAGGGCATCATCATCGGCAAGGGCGGCGAGATGATCAAGCATATCGGTATCGACGCCCGTCGCGATCTTGAGCGCATCTTTGGCACGCAGGTCTTTTTGGAGCTGGACGTGAAGGTCAAGGCCGGCTGGCGTGACGACGAGGCCCAGATTCGCCGCTTTGGCTACAACGCCGAGGACTAAGGACGCGCGGCGCGCATGGCAGGCTCCCGGACATATCGCACGAAAGTGCTCGTCCTCGACAAGACGAAGCTCAAAGAGACCGACCTGATCTTGACGATGCTTGACGAGCGGGGGCGGCAGGTTCGTGCCGTGGCAAAGGGCGCCCGCAAACCTGGCGGACGCCTGGCTGCGCGCTGCGAGCTGTTCTGTACGGTCGATATGCTGCTCGCACATGGACGGTCACTCGACGTGGTTTCCCAGGCCGAGCTTATGGAGGCGCCGCTCGGCGTTGCGCCCGATTACGAGACGACCTGCGCCGCAAGCGCGATCGCCGAGGTCGCGCGCGTGTGCTCGTTCGAGGACGCTGAGGACCCGTTTACCTTTGCCATCACGCAGCGAGCGCTTGCCCTGGTGGGCAGCGGGCTCGACACAGCGCACATGGATCTACTTGTGGCGGCATATGTCTTTAAGCTGCTGTCGCACGTTGGCTACCGACCCGATTTTTCGGCCTGCGTGCTGTGCGGAGACCCCATGCTGTCGTATTTTTCGGCCCAGGCCGGCGGGCTCATGTGCGGGTCGTGCGCGTCGAGCGTTCCGGGTGCCGAACTGGTGTCGACCGGTGAGGTGGCGTGGCTGCGCGCCCTCATGTCAATGACCTTCGATGCACTCATGGCCGAGCGAATCGGCCCGCATGCGGCGGCGTTCTTGCTCGGGCTTTCGCATGTGTGGGCGGCGACGCACACCGATCAGCGCCTCCGTGCGATGGAATTCATGTTGGGTCGGTGATGATGCGCAGGCGTGGGCTGCTTGTGGTAACATACCGACCTGTTGGTACCTCGATCTTGGATGCTCGCTCCACCGGCGGCTTCCCAGTCCGAGGCGAATAGCGTCGCCCGAGGGCGACAAGAAACGAAAGGTGAAACAATGACTGTTTCCAAAGAGCGCAAGGCGGAGCTGACTGCCCAGTTCGGTAACACCCCGGTCGACACCGGCAACCCCAAGGTTCAGGTCGCCATCCTGTCCGAGCGCATCAAGGAGCTGACCGAGCACATGAAGTCCCACCAGAAGGACTTCCACACCCGTCGTGGCCTGCTCATGCTCGTCGGCCGTCGTCGTCGTCTTCTCTCCTACATTAAGAAGAACGACATCGTCGAGTACCGTGAGCTCATCAAGGCTCTGGGCATCCGCGACAACATCCAGTAAGGATTTGTACATGCTAAGAGCGTCCTGCGCAGCGGGGCGCTCTTTTTGTGTAAGGGCGCGAACAATCACGCTCTGAAGCGTGGCGGGGGCAGGGGGCCCGCGTCACATGAGAAGCCCGCAGGCAAGGGGCCTGTGGGGTAAAGGAGAACAATGACACTCGTATCCAAGACCTTTGAGCTGTACGGCAAGACCTACACCTTTGAGTCGGGCGAGCTTGCCAAGCAGGCCACCGGCGCCTGCCTGGTCAAGCAGGGCGACACCACGATGCTCGACACCGTGGTCGTCTCCAAGGAGCGCAAGAACTACGACTTCTTCCCGCTGACCGTCGACTTCAACGAGAAGATGTACGCCGCTGGCCGCATCCCGGGTGGTTACCTCAAGCGTGAGGGCCGTCCCAGCGAGAAGGCCACGCTCACCGCGCGCATGATCGACCGTCCGATCCGCCCGAGTTTCCCGGACGGCTTCCGCAACGAGGTGCACATCGTCGCCACCTCGCTCGTCGCCGACCAGGTCAACCCCTTCGACGTCATCAACGTCATGGGTGCTTCCCTGGCCATGACGCTCGGTGGCGTGCCCTTCGAGGGCCCGCTTGCCTGCGTGCGCATCGGCCGTAACGTGGAGACTGGCGAGTTTATCGTCAACCCCACCTACGAGGAGCGCGAGAACTCCGATCTGGACCTGGAGCTGGGCGGCTCTGCCGACTTCATCTCGATGGTCGAGGCCGGCGCCGAGGAGATCTCCGAGGACGACATGCTCGCCGCCATGAAGTTTGGCCAGGAGGCCCTTGCTGCCTTCTGCCAGGCCCAGGACGAGTTCGTCGCCGAGTGGGAGCAGGTCAACGGCCCCATCGTCAAGAAGGAGTACCCGCTCGACCAGCCCGTCGAGGAGGTCCAGGAGCGCATCTTTGCCCACTACGACGAGATGGCAGCTGCCCTTCGCGACGCCGACAAGCTCTCTCGTATCGGTAAGGTCGAGGCTCTGAAGGAGTCCATCCGCGCCGAGTTTACCGAGGAGGAGCAGGCCGCTTGGGAGCGCGAGATCCCCGTGGCGCTCAAGAAGCTCGAGAAGAAGGCCATGCGCACCATGGTCGTCGAGACTGGCGAGCGCGTCGATGGCCGTGCTGCAGACGAGATCCGTCCCATCATGGTGAAGGATAACTACCTGCCGCTCGTTCACGGCTCCGGTCTGTTCCAGCGTGGCCAGACCCAGGTGCTCTCCGTCCTGTCGCTCGGCATGCTCAACGAGGGCCAGCGTCTGGATACCATCGAGCCCACCGAGGGCAAGCGCTATATGCACCACTATAACTTCCCGCCGTTCTGCACCGGCGAGACCGGCCGCATGGGCAGCCCCAAGCGTCGCGAGATCGGTCACGGCAACCTTGCCGAGCGCGCTCTGCTCCCGATGCTCCCCGACGAGAACGAGTTCCCCTACGCCATCCGCGTCGTCTCCGAGGTCATGGAGTCCAACGGCTCCTCTTCGATGGCTTCGACCTGCGGCTCCACGCTCGCCCTTATGGACGGCGGCGTGCCCATTAAGCGCCCGGTCTCCGGTATCGCCATGGGTCTGATCCAGGAGGAGGGAAAGACCGTGGTCCTGTCCGATATCCAGGGTCTCGAGGACTTCTTGGGCGACATGGACTTTAAGGTCACCGGCACCACCGAGGGCATCACCGCCCTGCAGATGGATAACAAGGCCACCGGCCTAACCTTCGACATCCTGGCCCGCGCCCTGCAGCAGGCCAAGGAGGGTCGCGCCTTCATCCTGCAGAAGATGCTCGATGTGATTCCCGAGCCGCGCCACACCACACGCAGCACCGCTCCGCGCATCGTCTCCATCCAGGTTCCTACCGATAAGATTCGCGACGTCATTGGCTCCGGCGGCAAGGTCATCCGCGGTATCCAGGACGAGACCGGCGCTTCGGTCGACATCCAGGAGGACGGCACCGTCTTTGTCGGCGGCACCGGCGAGTCCGTCGACCAGGCCGTCGAGCGCATCAAGCTCATCATCAAGGTTCCCGAGCCGGGTGAGGAGTACACCGGTCGCGTGGTCTCCATCCAGCCCTTCGGCGCCTTCGTCAACCTGCTGCCCGGCAAGGACGGCCTGCTGCACATCTCCCGCGTCGCCAAGGGCCGCGTGGAGAAGGTCGAGGACGTCCTCAATGTGGGCGACGAGGTCAAGGTCGTCGTCATCGAGGTCGACGATCGCGGCAAGATCTCGCTCGATCGTCTCGACAAGCCCGAAGCCCCGGCTCGCGCTGAGGGTGCTTCCGAGGGCGACGGCGAGCACTTCCAGCGTCGTGAGCGTCCGCGTCGTGAGCGCTCCGAGCGCAGCGACCGTCCGCGCCGTCCCGGCGACAACGGAGGCCGCAAGCCCCGTCGTCACCACGACGCCGAGTAACAGCTAAACATAAGCAGCTCAACAAGGGCGACTCCGGATAGGGGCCGCCCTTTTGCTTGCGCCCGGGAGGGCCGCATATGAAGTTTCCTGCTCTACAGTCCTGCGCAAGACGGAAAGCACATTAAGTGCTTTCCTTTGCGTGCGGAACTCGCGATAAACTTCATATGCGCCCCTCCCGGGCGCAAGCAAAAGGGCTGGTTAGTGCCGCTCGCTATTTAGTTAGACAGTCTATTCAGTAGTCAGATTTCAGATCTGTAGATAGCCGCAGCAGCATCTTCCCAGATAAAACCGACCAAAACAAACCTGTCCCTTTTTGGCAGGTTTCCCGTGGGGCGGGCACTGATGAAGTTTATCGCGAGTTCCGCACGAACAGGAGGCCACTTAATGTGGCCTCCGTCGTGAGCAGGACTGTAGAGCAGGAAACTTCATCAGT
>CABUSL010000013.1 GCA_902494295.1 uncultured Collinsella sp. | reverse complement strand
GAGGCTGATATGGGGCTGTTCAAGAAGAAAAACCCGCAGGATGCCTTTGATCCCGATGTGTTTACCATCACGGATACGATTTTGGACCCGCCGCGGTTTACATTTTTGCCGGCTATCTATCCCCGCCGGCAAATAGCGGACACTCCGCATGCAATCTATGCAAACAAACAAGTACGTTTAGCTACATTCGGTAAGTTCGAGCACGCTGCCCTTAACGATAAGCGCCGGCTCCAGGACGACCTCTTCGGCACGCCTGCCGCCCCTACCGGCAAGACGCTTGGACATGCAGCCAAAAGCATGCTCCGCAAGGACACCAGGATCCTGCTCAATCGCGGTCAGCGCCGGCTCAAAGAGAACGTCGGCCGCCGAGTTGTCATAGCTCACCACCGAGATATCGCCCGGGATGCTCTTCCCCATCTCGTGCAAGCGCTTGAGCAGACCGAGGGCAATGTTATCCGAACTTGCGAACACAGCGGTGGCATCAGTTGCGAGCACCGCCTCCGAGGCCTCGTAGGCACTCGGAATGTAGTACTCGCTCTCAAACTCCAAACGTGCGTCGATAGGCAGGCCAACCTCGCGCAGCGCGCGCTCATAGCCGGCAAGTCGCTTACGCCCCGTATTGGAACGGCGCGCGTTAACCAAGCAGGCAATGCGACGGTGACCCTGCTCGATCAGATAGCGAGTGGCCATGTAGCCACCCATCTCGTGGTCGAACATCACTTTGTCGCACTCGAGCCCCTCAATGGCACGGTCGACCATCACGGCAGGGATAGGCAGATGGCTGACTTCTTCGCGCAGGGCGCGGTCGTCGGAGAACTCGTCGCCCACAACCAGGAAGACACCATCAACGCCGCGCGTTACCAGCTGGCGCAGCAGCTCCAGATCGTCGTCGGCACTTCCACCCGAGCTGGTAATGAAGAGCGCATAGCCGTCCTCGCGGCAGCGCTTTTCCAGGCTACCGGCGAGCGAGGCAAAAAAGCGGCTCTCGATGTTAGGGACGATAAGGCCCAGCGTGCGCGACTCGCGCATGACCAGGCTACGCGCAATCTGATTAGGAACATAGTGGTTGCGCGCCGCAACCTCCTTGATGAGCTTGCGGTTTTCTTCCGAGATGCGACAGGGCCGATTATTGAGAACAAGCGAGACCGACGAGGGGGAAAGCCCCACCTCCTGGGCAATCTGCTTGAGGGTGACTTTGTTGGCCATCTCGCTCCTTCCAGGTTTACGCGCAATCTCTTGAAAGTATAGCGACCGCCCCTCTACCTCGGTGATAAACACTTTACCAATCCGGTAGACGGCTGTTTTATCGCCGCCAGCGCACCAAATCCGTCCGGGTGGGGTATATTGCAATCGATTGATGACAACGACCACCAAAAGGCGGATATTCGTATGCACGAGAACGACTTTTTTAACGAGGACCTGCTGTGCGCGCTTGCTGGCGTTGCCGGCGAGGACAACGTGCTGATGAGCGAGCCCATGCGCGAGCACACCACGTTTAAGATCGGCGGCCCGGCCGACGTCTTTGTCACGCCCGATACCGAGCAGGGCCTCGTCGCCACGCTCGACACCTGTTATCGCTGCGACCTGCCGCTCACCATCGTGGGCAACGGCTCCGACCTGCTCGTCGGCGACAAGGGTATCCGCGGCGTCGTCGTGGCGTTGGGCGAAGGCCTCTCCGACATTACGGTCGACGGTACGCACGTCACGGCGGCGGCCGGCGCCTTGCTTTCCGATGTCGCCGCGGCGGCAGCCGAGGCCGGTCTCACCGGCATGGAGCCCATCTCGGGCATCCCCGGATCGGTCGGCGGCGCCTGCTACATGAACGCCGGCGCCTACGGTGCCTGCATGGCAGACGTGCTGGAGTCTGTGCGCGTCTACAAGCCCGCCCGCATGCTCGACGACGGCACCCGCGGCAGCGGCAACATCATCGAGTTCGATGTCGATGAGCTCAACCTGGGCTATCGCAAGAGTCGCATCGCCGACGACGGCTTTATCGTTCTTTCTGCCACCTTCAACCTCGCACCGGGCAACGCCGCGATGATCAAGGCCGACATGGACGACTACCGCCAGCGCCGCGAGGACAAGCAGCCGCTCGACATGCCGAGTGCCGGCTCCACCTTCAAGCGCCCCGAGGGTTACTTTGCCGGCAAGCTCATCATGGATGCCGGCCTGCGAGGACACGCCGTTGGCGGCGCGCAGGTAAGCGAAAAGCACTGCGGTTTTATCGTCAACGCCAACCACGCCACCGCCGCCGACGTTGACGAACTCATCCGCCACATCCAAACAACCGTCAAAGGCCAATTCGACGTAGACCTAGAACCCGAAGTCCACCGAGTAGGCGAATTTTTATAAAAAGAAGGCCCCGAAAGGGGCCTTCACCATATTCATTCAGATAACCCAGTCCGGTGTGTCGCGCCCCAAACCCGAGAGGGCCGCGTGCCCGCCCGCATTATATTTGATTGATCGCGAGTTCCGCACGCAAAGAAGGCCACTTAATGTGGCCTTCGTCTTGCGCAGGACTGCCCGAGCAGGCAATCAAATATATTGCGGGCGGGCACGCGGCCCCGTCGGCTTTACGACAGCGCAATACCGCCGAGCCAGCCCCAACGCACGCCAGAGCCAGTGCCATAGAAGCTAATAAACGAATCGAGCGACTTAGACGTAATGGCACCCTCGTTGCTCATAACGATGCCGCCGCCAACATAGATGCCCACGTGGCCATAGATCAGACCCGGCATGCCGGTACCGCTATGCGATGAGTCGGCCACGATCATGCCCACCTGCAGCGCCGAGCGATCGGAGCTATAGCACCAGGCGTTGAACATGTCACACGCGTTGCCGCCAAAATAGCCCACGCCGGCGTTACGGAAGACATTGGTAACCCACGCCGCGCACCAGTTCTGACCCGGCGAAGGCGTGGAGTAGCACGCGTTGACGACGGCCTGCTGTTTGCCCGAGCCGGCATTCTGTTGCGGGGTTCCGGGCGCATACGATCCGCCACCCGAGCTTGAACCACCCGAGTAGGAATTGTTCTTGTTCGCGGCGGCAGCGGCAGCGGCGGCCTTCCTGGCAGCCTCCTCAGCCTGGGCGGCAGCGAGGATCTCGGAATCGCGCTGAGCCATGAGCTCCTTGACGTCGTCGGAAAGACCGTTCAGCACGGTCTGGACTTCTTGCTGCTTGGCCTGCATATCCTGCATCTGAGCCGTCTGCTGGTCCTTGAGTTTTTCCAGGTCGGCCTTTTGTGCTTCGAGCTCGGTCTTCTGTGCGTCGAGCTCAGCCTGAATCGTCTGGATATCCTCGATGGCATCGCGGTCGCTCTTGTTGATCTTCTCAACGTAATGCGCGTTGGCGACGAGTTCCTCAAACGAGCCAGAGGCCAGCAGCAGCGACAGGATGTTCGTGCCGCCGGACTTGTAGCTGGCGGCCACGCGATCGGAAAGGTCGTTGCGCTTCTTCTTGAGCTCGGCCTTCTTTTCATCGATCTGGGCCTGCGTGTCGTCAATCTTGCCCTGGACATTCTCGATGTCGTTGAGGGTCTGGGCATTCTTGTTGGCCAGCGCCGCATACTCATTTGCGATGCTGTCGAGCTGGGCCTGAACCTCGTCGAGTTGGGCCTGGGCGGCATTCAGTTTATCGGTGGTTTCTTTGGAAGCCTCCGCCGCATGGGCGCGAGCGGGCAGGCCAAAAAGAACCGCCGCAGAAGCGGCGCCGAACAGAGCTTTGAGGGCAGTGCGGCGCGAGAGCTCCTGGGAAAGGATGGAATCGCTGTTTGGTGACATATGTACTCCGTTACATGTTTATTTATATGTCGCTCAACTCATACATATTAGCGTACATATGGCGCGTCCCAACGATTTCCACGAACGGCAGGAAACTACAAGGTCAGCGGCTCGTAAGCAAATGCCAAAGATCAGGTTATGCGTACGCAAGCTCTTCTATGAGTACGTTAGCACAATCCTCTGCTTTTCCTACAGCGCACGATTTGGGTGTCCCTGCCTGCGCTATACTCCCCTGAAGAAGTGTTCCTGATTCGATAGGAGACTACATGTCCAAAGCACTCGACCCCAAAGACACCTGCGTCCTCGTTACCGGTGGCGCCGGCTTTATCGGCTCGCACACCGTCGTTCAGCTGCTCGAGGGTGGCTACCAGGTCGTCATCGTCGATGATCTCTCCAACTCCAGCGCCGTCGCCGTCGACCGCGTCAAGACCATCGTGGGCGACGAGGCCGCCAAGAACCTCACCTTCTACGAGGCCAACGTGCTCGACCGCGATGCGATGAACAAGATCTTCGATACCCATCAGATCGACCGCGTCATCCACTTCGCCGGCTTTAAGGCCGTCGGCGAGTCGGTGAGCAAGCCCGTCGAGTACTACCACAACAACATCGAGAACACCCTGGTGCTCGTCGACGTCATGCGCAACCATGGCTGCAAGTCCATCATCTTCTCGAGCTCCTCGACCGTCTACGGCGACCCGGACAACCCGCCCGTCACCGAGGAGGATCCTAAGAAGCCCGCGACCAACCCCTATGGTTGGACCAAGTGGATGATCGAGCAGATCCTTATGGACGTCCACACCGCCGACCCCGAGTGGGACGTCGTGCTGCTCCGTTACTTCAACCCCATCGGCGCTCATCCGTCGGGCCTGATCGGCGAGGACCCCAAGGGCATCCCCAACAACCTGGTGCCCTATGTCGCCCAGGTCGCCGTGGGCAAGCTCGAGGCCGTTCAGGTCTTTGGTAACGACTACCCCACCCCCGACGGCACCGGCGTGCGCGACTACATCCACGTGTGCGATCTGGCCTCTGGTCACGTTGCCGCCCTTAACTGGATGAACGGCAAGACCGGCGTCGAGATCTTTAACTTGGGCACCGGCACCGGCACCTCGGTACTCGAGGTCGTCGCCGCCTTCTCCAAGGCTTGTGGCAAGGAGCTGCCCTACGTGATCCGCGAGCGCCGCGCCGGCGACATCGCTGCCAACTGGTGCGATGCCTCCAAGGCCGAGCGCATGATGGGCTGGAAGGCCCAATACGACATCGCGGACATGTGCCGCGATAGCTGGAACTGGCAGAGCCACAACCCCAACGGCTTCGCCGACGCCGAGTAGCAAAAACCTACATACCGCTCTTGCCCCGATCTCACGTTGTGAGGTCGGGGCTTTTTTCATGGCATGTAACCATTCGCCGAAAATCGACCAACTTTTTTATCTTGCCTGTACATGTTTAAACAACATGTTTTACAATAGGCGTATCGAATCAGAACATCGGAGGCGGACTGCACACCCATCGGCAGGCCGACCCCACAACAAGAAGGTTGGTGAGCGCATTCATGGAGCGTGCAAGCGGCGTCCTCATGCCCGTCTCATCTCTGCCCGGACCATACGGAATCGGCGGCTTTGGCTGGAATGCCTACGACTTCGTCGATTTTCTCGCCTCGTGCAAACAACATTACTGGCAGATTCTGCCCCTTACGACGACCAGCTATGGCGACTCGCCCTATCAGTCGTTCTCGGCCCGCGCTGGCAACCCCAACTTTATCGACTTTGCCGAGCTTATCGAAGCAGGGTATCTGGAGCAGCGCGATATCGATGGCGTGTATCTGGGATCCGACCCCAGCAATGTCGACTACGGTGCTATCTTTGGCGGCCGCCGTCAGATTCTCGACCGCGCCGCCGAGCGCTTTGCCGCCGACAAGCCGGCCGATTTCGATGGCTTTATCCAGGCCAACGAGGACTGGCTCATCCCCTACTGTGAGTTCATGACCGTCAAAGAGGAGTGCGGTCTCAAGGCGTTTTGGGAGTGGCCCGCGGAGCTCCGCACCCGCGGCGAGGCTTCCGCCAAGGTCTGCGCCAACCATCCGGCGCGTATGCTCTACCACCAGATGACGCAGTACTTCTTCGATCGCCAGTGGAGCCGCCTCAAGGCCTATGCCAACGAGCGCGGCATTCTCATCATCGGCGACCTGCCCATCTACGTCTCGCGTGACTCCGTCGAGATGTGGGCGACGCCTGAGCTCTTTAAGATCGACGCCGCCGGCAATCCCGTGAGCGTCGCCGGCACGCCGCCCGACCAGTTCTCGGCCACCGGCCAGTACTGGGGCAACCCCATCTACGACTGGGACGCCATGGAGTCCGACGGCTTCTCCTGGTGGGAGGGCCGCATTCGCGCCGCCCTCGACATGTACGACGTCATCCGCCTGGATCACTTCCGCGGCTTCGAGGCCTATTGGGAGGTGCCGTTCTCCTCGCCCGATTCGTCCTACGGTTCGTGGACGCAGGGTCCCGGCCTCAAGTTCTTCAAGACGCTCGAGGAAAAGCTCGGCACGCTGCCCATCATCGCCGAGGACCTGGGCTTCCTCACCCCCGGCGTCATCGACATGCGCGACAACTCGGGCTTCCCCGGCATGAAGATCCTGCAGTTTGCCTTTGAGGGCACCAACTCGTACTACCTGCCGCATAACTACATCGCCAACACCGTCGCCTACGTGGGCACCCACGACAACGAGACGGCGCGCGGCTGGTTTGAGGGAACGGCCACCCCGCGTCAGCGCGAGCAGGCAGCCCTGTACACCCATCAGCAGGCCGGCGAGCCTATCACCGACGCACTCAACCGAACCATCGCAGCCAGCGTGAGCGACACGTGCATCTACACCATGCAGGACCTGCTCAACTTGGGCAACGAGGCGCGCATCAACACCCCTGCCACACTGGGCGGCAACTGGACCTGGCGCATGCTCGACGGCGCCATCACCCGCGAGCTCGAGCACAAACTCACCGACTGGACCGAGACCTACTTCCGCATCCCGTCAGAAGCCGAAATCGAGCTTCCTCAATAGGAGCTACCGCGCCTGACCCCTCCCCACCGTGCGGACGCGCTTGCTTTTCCCGCGCGAGGCCACCCCAATCCCCTCGCGCGGGCTTCTTATGAATTGCAGACATGAAACAACCCATCACAGGAGAAAACATGCCCCAAATTAACCTCATGGAACTCGCCGAGCAGTCTTTTGGCACCTCGCTCGAGCAGCTCGACGACCGTCGCATTTACAAGCTGCTGGTCAAACTCGTGCAGGAGCGCTCCGCCGCCCGCCCGCTCAACAACGGCAAGAAAAAGCTCTATTACATTTCCGCCGAATTTTTGATCGGCAAGCTGCTCATCAACAACATGATCGACCTCGGCATCTACGACGAGGTTAAGGACCAGCTCACCGCCGCAGGTCACGACCTCAACAAGATCGAGGAATTCGAGGTCGAGCCGTCACTCGGCAACGGCGGCCTGGGCCGCTTGGCCGCATGCTTCCTGGATTCCATCGCCACGCTGGGCTTGACCGGCGATGGCGTGGGCCTCAACTATCACTACGGTCTGTTCCGTCAGCGCTTTGTCGACAACCAGCAGAAGGCCGTCCCCGACGAGTGGCTCGGTGAGCAGGACATCCTAGTCGACGATGACCGCTCCTACACCGTCGAGTTCGGCGATTTTGCCGTTACTTCCAAGCTCGTCAACATCGATGTGCCCGGTTACGGCCAGCCCACCAAGAACCGCCTGCGCCTGTTCGACCTGGCAAGCGTCGACGACGGCCTGGTCCCCGGCAGCTCCATCGACTTCGACAAGACCGAGATCGCCAAGAACCTCACCTTGTTCCTCTACCCCGACGATTCCGACGAGCAGGGCCGCCTACTTCGCATCTATCAGGAGTACTTCATGGTGAGCAACGCCGCCCAGCTCCTGATCGACGAGGCCGTCGAGCGCGGCAGCAACCTGCACGATCTGGCCGACTACGCCGTGGTCCAAATTAACGACACGCACCCCACCATGGTCATCCCCGAGCTCATTCGCTTGCTCACCACCGAGCATGACATCGAGTTTGACGAGGCCGTGACCATCGTACGCTCCATGGTCGCCTACACTAACCACACGATTCTTGCCGAGGCGCTCGAGAAGTGGCCGCTCGCCAGCCTGCAGAAGGTCTCCCCTGCCATCGCCGACATTATCGTCAAGCTCGATGAGATCGCGAAGGCCGAGCACGATGACCCGCGCGTCGCCATCATCGACGAGCACGACACCGTCCACATGGCCCACATGGACATCCACTTTGGCTTCTCCATCAACGGCGTAGCCGCCCTCCACACCAAGATCCTGGAGGACACCGAGCTTCATCCGTTCTACGAGATCTATCCCAAGAAGTTCTCCAACAAGACCAACGGCATCACCTTCCGCCGCTGGATCCATGGGGCCAACCCCGCGCTCGCCAGCCTGCTCGACGATGTGATCGGCACCGACTGGCGCAGCACCGGCGATCTGAGCAAACTCGCCAAGTTCGCCGACGACAAGGACGTTCTTGAGCGCCTGGCCGCCACCAAGGTCGAGGCCAAGGCCATCATGCGCCAGTTCATGGCGCTCGAGCAGGGCGTGACCATTCCCTCCAACGCCATCATCGACGTCCAGGTCAAGCGCATCCACGAGTACAAGCGCCAGCAGATGCTCGCGCTCTACATCATCTGGAAGTACCTCGATATCAAGAACGGCAACAGACCTAAGCACCCCGTCACCATCATCTTTGGCGGCAAGGCGGCGCCTGCCTACACTATCGCGCAGGACATCATCCATCTGATCTTGACGCTGTCGCAGTGGATTGCAAACGACCCCGACGTGGCTCCCTACCTGCAGGTCGTCATGATCGAGAACTACAACGTCACCGCCGCCGAGCGCGTGATCCCCGCCGCTGATATCTCCGAGCAGATCAGCCTGGCCTCCAAGGAGGCGAGCGGCACCTCCAACATGAAGTTCATGCTCAACGGCGCCCTAACCCTGTGCACGCTCGACGGCGCCAACGTGGAGATTGCCGAGCTCGTGGGCGACGAGAATATCTATACCTTTGGTGCCTCGTCCAAACAGGTCGAGCAGCTCTATGCCGACGGCACCTATGACGCCGGTGTGCTCTACCGCAAGCCCGGCATTAAACTGCTGGTGGACTTCATCACCAACCCGGCCTTTATGGCGACCGGCAACGTCGAGCGCCTGCAGCGCCTGCACGATGACATTAAGGGCAAGGACTGGTTTATGGCCCTGCTCGACATCGAGGAGTACATCCAGACCAAGGAGCGCGTGTTGGCCGACTACGAGGACCAGGACGCCTGGATGCGCAAGGCGCTCATCAATATCGCCAACGCCGGCACCTTCTCGTCCGACCGCACCATCTCCCAGTACAACGACGAGATTTGGCACCTGAGCTAATTTCGCTTCCCTTACCCATCCTCTTGAGAAACGGAGTCGTGGCAACACGGCTCCGTTTTTTGTGCCCGCACGTTACCCTGTGACCCGACTCGACCGAAGAATCTCGATCTGTAACAGCTACTCGGTAGAAACGGCCCCAGCTGTTACAGATTGAGACATACCGCCCCCCCTGGGTCAATCTCGATCTGTAACATCTAGCAGCTGAAATTCACCTTTGGTGTTACAGATTTAGATGAAATGGTTAGCTCAGCGGAACCGTCTCGATCTGTAACATCTAACGTCCGAAATCAGCCTCACCCGTTACAGATCGAGACAAACGACCGGTCAGACAGCCCCAACACAAAGAAAGGCTCCCCTCTCGCCCAGTGGACGGGAGGGGAGCCTTATATGTGACCGCGGCAAAAGGATGGCAATACCGCAGTCGCCCAAAGGGAGGGCCTGGATGCACCGGGCCTAGATAAGGTTCTTGCCAGAGACCTTATCGAAGAGGTGGGTCGCGTTCTTCTCGAACTTGAACCAGATGGGGTCGCCTGCCTTGAGCGCGCCCTTGGCCTCGAGGTCGACGACGGGGATAATCAGGACAAACTGGCCGTCGGGAGCGGTCACGTGGACATGCTCGGTCGAGCCCATGAGCTCGGTCACCTCGACGGTACCCTGGAGCGCGCCCTCCTCGCCCTTGTCGGCAAGCAGGATCTGCTCGGGACGCACGCCGGCCGTAATCTCCTTCACGTCGCCGCCGTCCCAGTTGAGGGCAAGCTGAGCGCAAGTCTCGGGGGCGAGCGCCACGTTCATATCCTCGGTCTTGACGGTAAAGCCGTTGCCCGAGCGCACCAGCTGGGCATCGAAGAAGTTCATCTGCGGCACGCCGATGAAGCCGGCGACGAAGATGTTCGCGGGATGGTTGAAGACCTCCTGCGGCGTGGCGATCTGCTGGACGACGCCGTCCTTCATGACCACGATACGGTCGCCAAGGGTCATGGCCTCGGTCTGGTCGTGAGTAACATAAATGAACGTGCCCTTGATCTCGTGGCGCAGCTTAATGAGCTCGGCACGCATCTGGTTACGAAGCTTGGCGTCCAGGTTGGACAGCGGCTCGTCCATCAGGAAGACCTTGGGGTCACGCACGATGGCGCGGCCGATAGCGACACGCTGGCGCTGGCCGCCGGAGAGCGCCTTGGGCTTACGGTCGAGGTACTCGGTAATGCCCAGGATCTCGGCAGCAGAGCGAACCTTACGGTCGATCTCGTCCTTGGGGACCTTCTTGAGCTCAAGCGTAAACGCCATGTTCTCGTACACCGTCATATTGGGGTACAGAGCATAGCTCTGGAACACCATGGCGATGTCGCGGTCCTTGGGCGCCACGTCGTTGACACGCTTGCCGTCGATGAGCACATCGCCCGAGGTAATGTCCTCCAGGCCGGCGACCATGCGCATCGTCGTGGACTTACCGCAGCCAGAGGGGCCAACGAGGACGACGAACTCCTGGTCGTGAACGGTGAGGTTGAAGTCCTCTACAGCGAGCACACCGTCCTCGGTAACCTTGAGGTTGTGCTTCTTCTCCTCGGTCTTCTTCTTTTTGCCAAAGAAGCCCTTCTTTTTTGACTCGTTGTTGGGATACACCTTCTGAACATGTTTGAGAACGATCTCGGCCATGTCTCTACCTTTCGATATGCGGCGCCGCGCTGAGGGGCGCCGCAGAAACTTGCAAAACAGTTACGGCATCAGCCCTTGACGGCACCTGCCACCACACCGTCGATGATGTACTTCTGACAGAGGATGTACATGATAACGATGGGGATAACGACCATCATGATGCAGGCCATCATGGGGCCGAGCTCGACGTGGCCGTAGCCGCCGCGGAAGTACTGGATCAAGATAGGAATGGTCTTGTACTTGGTGGAGTCGAGCGTAAGGTAGGGCAGCAGATAGTCGTTCCAGACCCACATGGTCTCGAGGATGCCGACCGAAAGATAGGTGGGCTTCATGATGGGAAGGACGATCTTAAAGAACACCTGGACCGGGTTGCAGCCGTCGATCATGGCCGCCTCCTCGATCTCGAGCGGGATGTTCTTTACAAAACCGGCGAACATAAAGACCGCCAGGCCCGCGCCAAAGCCGAGGTAGATAAAGCAGATGTTGAACGGCGTGTTGAAGCCGATGCGGTCCGCCAAATTGGACAGCGTGAACATGAGCATCTGGAAGGGCACGACCATCGAGAACACGAACAGGTAATAGAAGAAGTTCGAGATCTTGTTGTTGACACGAACCACGTACCAAGCGCACATGGAGCAGCACACCAAGATCAGCACGACCGACGTGACCGTGATGATAAGCGAGTACATAAACGCCGAGGCAAAGCCCTGCTCGTTCAGAGCGTGCACGTAGTTTGCGAGGCCGTTGAACGTCTCGGGCGTGAGCAGATCGAATGCCGTGGTGGTGCTGATTGCGGTCGCCTTTTTAAAGGAATTGAGCGCAATCATGAACACGGGGTAGATCCACGCGAGCGACAGAATCGTAAAGAAAATCGAGAGCGCGCGGTTGATAACCTTATCGCGTTTCATTACTGCTGCACCTCCTTGGACCTCGTGGCCTTAAGCTGAATCATGGAGATGGCCACGACCAGGATGCAGAAGATAACCGCCTTGGCCTGACCAATGCCCTGCCATGCGATACCGGCACGCGAATAGAACGTGTTGTAGATGTTCAGGGCGAGCATCTCGGTGGAGTGCGCGGGGGCGCCGCCGGTAAGGGCGAGGTTCTGGTCGAACAGCTTAAAGCCGTTGGTGATGGACAGGAACAGGCAGATGGTGATGGTCGGCATCAGGTTAGGGATCTTAACCTTCCAAAACGTCTGCCATGCCGTAGCGCCGTCGACCTTGGCGGCCTCGATGTAGTCGGACGGAATGGACTGCAGACCAGCGATGTAGATGATCATCATGTAGCCGACCTGCTGCCACAGGGTCAGGATGATAAGGCCCCAGAAGCCAGCAGCAGAGTTAAGAGCGATGAGCTGGGCGCCCACGTTGGAGAGCAGGCAGTTGATCAGAATCTGCCAAATGTAGCCCAGCACGATGCCGCCGATCAGGTTAGGCATAAAGAAGATCGTACGGAAGATGTTGGTGCCTTTGAGCGCCTTGCGGGTGAGCGCCTGCGCAATGGCCAGGGCGATCACGTTGATGAGCACCGTCGACAGGAAGGCAAACGCCACGGTAAAGAAGAACGACGTGGAGAACTGCGGATCGGACAGCGCACGCACGTAGTTCTCGATACCGACAAAGTGCGCGTTACTAATGATAATAAACTGGCAGAACGAGAGATAGAAGCCCTGGATAAAAGGGATCACGAACCCGATCATAAACGCCAGGCACGTGGGCAGCATAAAGAGCGGCCACCAGCGCTTGAGTGCTTTGCCCATAAAAGGGTCCTTTCAATATGCAGGGGGCGGGCAAACCAACGTCTGCCCGCCCCCTGTCGCTAATCAGATAGCTTGGGCAGCAACTGCTTACTCGGAAGCGGCCTTCTCGGTCTTCCAGCCATCGACGAAGGCGTTCTTGACGCCGTCCCACTTGCTGTTATCGGCAGCGTAGGCAATCAGAGCCTGCTTGAGGTTCTTCTTCCACTCCTCGGAGGGAATGTAGACGAAGTCCCAAGCGACGGTCTTCTTGCCGTCCTTGGCCATGGCAACGGCCTGCTGCGAGAAGACGTTGGTGGTCTCCTTGGCGCTCTTGAACGGAGCGGTCAGACCCATCTTGTCGGCGATGATGCTGGTCGGGGTGTCAGCGGTGACGCACCAATACATGAAGTCCTCGGTGGCCTTCTGGGCATCCTCGGAAGCCTGGGAACTGACGCACCAGTAGTTCTCGCCGCCGGAGCACAGGCCCTGGTTCTCCTCGCCGTCAACACCGATGTAGATCGGCATCATGCCAATCTGATCGTCGGTCATGCCGGCCTTGACGAGGTCAGAGTAGGCCCAAGAGCCGTTCTGGTAGAAGACGGCCTTGCCGGTTGCGAACTCGTTGGTGGCGTCGTCGCCGGTCTTGGAAGCAAGCTGCGAAGGATCGCAGGTGGAGTCGGTGATGTACAGGTCGAAGATCTGCTTGTAGTTGTCGAGGAACTCACCCTTGATCTCGTCGTCCTCCTGGTTGTGCTCCTTCTCAAACTCGTAGTAGAGCGGCATGTTGGCAAGGTGGGTGGTGTAGCGCCAGCTAGAGGAGTCGTCCATGCCGGCGGAAGTGAAGGCACCCTCGACACCAAGCTCGTCCTTGCGGGCCTGGATGTCATCGGCACAAGCCTTCAGCTTGTCGAAGGAGTTGATGTCCTCGGCCTTGTAGCCAGCCTTCTCGAGCAGCTGCTTGTTGTAAATAATGCCGAAGCTCTCCTGAACCCAGTCGATGCACACATCCTTGCCGTCGGACTGCAGAGCCAGGGAGTCATCAATGAGCTCACCGCGGAGCTTGGTATCGGACAGGTCGGCGCAGTAATCCTTCCAGTTCTTAAGACCGGTGGGGCCGTTGACCTGGAACAGGGTCGGAGCGGAGCTCTTGGACATCTCGGACTTAAGCTTCTCCTCGTAGGTGTTGGAAGCGGCGGTCACGATCTTGACCTCGACGCCCTTCTCCTTCTTATAGGCCTTGGCGATCTCCTTCCACTCCTTGTCGACCTCGGGCTTGAATTGGAGGAAGTAGACCTCGGCAGCGTCACCAGAAGCGGAGGAGCCGGAGCCGGCAGAACCACCGCAACCCACGAGGCCCAGACCAAGAACTGCAGCCGCGGAACCAGCAAAGCCCAGGAACTGCCTTCTGCTCATTTCGTTCTTCATTACAATCCACCCTTTCACACCGTGGCGGCACCCTTTGCCGCCGCCTTCGGAGATTGGCTCGGGGACTTTGCCCCTTTTGCTGATTTGAACGATACGCTATTTGGCTAGTTGTTTGAACAAGTATTACTAGAGCGGTAGAAAAACTTCGGTGAACGGTAATTTCAACTTGATACTTGACAAGTTTTGTATAAACAATTATTTGTTATCGAATGCAGAGAAAACGCCCGGTCAAGCCGATGTACCGTCGGTTTGACCGGGCGTTTTCTCTTTGAGACCATGAGTCTCGTCAGGCTGCGAGCTAGCCGGCTATCGCTTGGAATTGACGCGGTAATGGAAGATCTCGGGGTGTGTGCGAGTGTGCGTCACCTCAAACAAGATGCCATCCGAGGTGTACGACTGACTCTCCATGACGGCAACGCAGTTATATTTGCCGAGGTCAAGATAGCTGCAGTCCTCATCGTTGGCGAGCTCGACACTCACCGTACGACGGCTCGCCATCACTTTGACACCGCGCTTGTGCTCCAGATAGCCGTAAATAGAATCTGCCGCGATCTCGGGAGTCAGGCCCTTGGCGATCGACGCCAAAAAATAGCCATGGTCCACTTGGCGCGCGTTGCCGTTGAGGCTTCGGACACGCACTACGCGAATCAACTCCTCGCCCACCTTAAAGCCCAGGTGACGAGAGAGTTGCTCGGTGCAAACCAGATGTTCGAAAGACTTAACGTCCGTCGATGCAACGGCATTGTTGCGCTTTGCAAACTCGCCAAACGACTCAACCTCTTCGAGTGCGCCCAACATGTCGGTTTCGCCCTTAAGCCAAATAACGCGCACGCCCTTGCCGTGTATAGGCTGCACAAACATCCCGTCGGCCAGCATACCCAAGGCGCGACGGACGGTATTGCGAGTGCATCCGAACTCCGCGGTCAGCTCGGCTTCGGTTGGCAGCATCTCCTGAAACGCATAGGTCCCATTAATGATGCGCGAGCGTATTTCTCGGTAGATTCCTTCGTATATCGCTTTTGGCATTGTTTCACCTCTACATTATTCATTTCCGGCTAGGCACGATAGCATTTCTTAAAGTTGTTTAAACCGAATATCGGTAAAGCGACAGGATTTAACCGTTGACGGTTTCTGTCATGCCCAAATCGGTTTCGCTCAAAACTGCCGGTACGACAATCGTCTGGTCCTCTACAATGAATCCATTGTTTAAACGTTTCCCCTCGCGCAACGCGCCTCGATATTCGGAAGGCAGAACATGCTGCAAAAAATCCAACGCTTTGGCGGGGCAATGTTCGCGCCCGCCATGCTGTTTTCTATATCAGGCCTCATGGTCGGCGTCTCCGCTCTCGCAACGACTGCGGACATCGTCGGCGATCTCGCCGTATACGGAACCCCTTGGTACGTTTTCTGGGCTATCATCCAGCGCGGCTCGTGGACGGTCTTTAAACGCCTCCCGCTCCTTTTTGCCGTAGCGCTGCCCATCGGTCTTGCCCAAAAACAACCGGCTCGTTGCTGCCTCGAGGCTCTCGTCGCCTATTTTGCCTACTGCTTCTTTTTGAGCGAGATCATTAAGCTGAGCGGAGACAACCTTGGACTTGAGTACCCGTCATCTTTGACCTCCGCCAGCGGTATCACCGTCATCGACGGCATCAAGACGCTCGACACCGGCATTATCGGCCCGCTGGCGGTATCGGCAACCGTCGTCGCCATCCATGACCGCTTCTACGATGCCAAAATTCCCGATTGGCTCGGCACCTTCTCGGGCTCCTCGCTGGTCTACCTCATCAGCTTTTTTGCCGTGTTTGCCCTTGCCGCTATCTCGGCCGCCATCGTGCCCTACGTATACGATGTAACTGATACGCTGCGTCACGCGCTTGCAGGCATCGGTCCCTTTGGCGTGGGCATCTTTGTCTTTTTAGAACGAGCACTCGAGCCCTTTGGCCTGCACCACCTGCTCTACATGCCGATCTACTACGACAACCTGGTCATTAACGACGGCATCTACGCCACGTGGAGCAGTTTGCTCCCCATCCTCTCCCATAGCACGCGCCCCCTTAATGAACTTGCGCCGTGGGCCGGTTTTACCGCCACCGGCTGGGTCAAGCTCTTTGGCCTTCCTGCCATCGCAGCTGCGTTCTACTCCACCGCAAAACCCGAGCGCCGTGCCGGCCTCAGGGTCATCCTTGCTCCCGCCATCATCGCCTCGGTGGTTTGCGGCGTTACCGAGCCACTCGAGTTTCTCTTTATGTTCACCCACCCCGGGCTCTTTTTGCTCTACGCCGTCTTATCGTCTTGCCTTGCCACAACCATGAATCTCTTTGGCATCGTCGGCATCTTCTCGGGCGGCCTGATGGAGATGGCAGCCTTCAACTTTATTCCGCTCATGCGCACGCATGCCGGTACCTATCTTTTGGCGCTCGGTATCGGCCTTGCCTTTAGCCTCATCTTTTTTGTTAGTTTTCGAGCACTCATCTTGGTCTATGACCTTAAGACACCGGGCCGCGAGGATCATGTTGCCAATCGCGCGGCAATCGATTGTTTAACGGGAAGCGACTTTGCCAAAGAGCAATCCCCCAATGACGAGGTCGATAGTCGATCCGATCAAGATCACGTCCTCGCTGAGCGGGTAATTCAGCTTTTAGGTGGCGTTGGCAATATCGTGGGCGCAACCAACTGCGCCACGCGCCTGCGCGTCGAGGTCGCAGACCCTTCCATCGTTGCAGATAACGCGTCGTTTGTCGCGGTGGGCGCCAAGGGCCTCATCATTACGGGCAAGACCGCCCAGGTGGTCATCGGCATCTCCGTTCCCCGCGTTAAAGAGCATTTTGACCAGATCATGGGCCTCGAGCCGGAATTTGTGCCCACCACCTCGGCCTCCCCTGCCGCCAGCGCAGCCCATAAGCGCGGCGCTATTTGCTTCTTCGATATCGACGGAACGCTCGCCTGGCAAGACCCCAGGCTCGCCCAAGACCTTCCCGAAGACGAGCGGGACCTCTCCCCCTATCCCAACGAGGCGGTTTCGCAGGCAATCCGCGAGTTTGTCGCCAACGGCAACATGGCCTTTATCTGCACGGGACGCACCCTGAGCTGCATCCACCCCAAACTTCTTGAGCTGCCTTGGACCGGCATCGTCTGTCTTGCGGGCGGTTACGCCGAGATCAACGGACACGCAATTCGCGATCTGTCGATGACGCCCAGTATGCTGCAGCGTCTTGCCCCCTACCTTGAGCAATCGGGCGAGGTCATCCGCTTTGAGGGCCTCAACGGCGTCGTGCGCATGAGTGCCGATGCGCCCGATGCTCCCGGATACGCGCGCACCCTGGGCGACGCAGTCACGCAGCTGCAACATTACAGTGTCTACAAGATCTTGATGTCTACATCGCTCGCCAACCACATCGCTCAAGATAAGGCACTTGAGCCGCTGCTGTGCTTTAATGAGCTCGAACTCGAGGTAACCGAAATCTCGCCCCGCGAATGCACGAAGCGCGGGGGCATCCAGTCTGTACTCGACGCCCTCGACCCCCACCACGGAACCGTATACGGCATTGGCGACGCCAGCAATGACGTCTCGCTGATGAACGCCGTCGATGTCGGCATTGCGATGGGCAACGCACCGGACTATCTCAAGGATAAGGCCGATTACGTGACCGACACCGTCGATCATGACGGTGTCGTTGCGGCGCTCGAGCATTTTAGGCTGATTTAGGCGCGCTCCATCAAACGCACGCCCGTTGTCCTAAATCGCCAAAACTGCCGCGCCAAACGCCCTGATGTGGCAATATGTTGTCTGCATATTGCACCAATGCAACCTCAGAAAGAATGCGAGAACCCGTGTCCAGTCCGTTTACCAGCTTTTTAGCCCAGCACTTTGACCAGATTAACGACTATCTGGCCACGTTCTTTGACGGACAGGCGACCTCTGCCGATATCGAACGCTACCTGTACGCGCCGCTCTCGGCTTTTACGGCCAACGCCGGCAAGCGCCACCGCCCGCTTATCTGCATGCTCGCCGCAACCGCAGTGGGCGGTAGCTTTGAGAGCGCCCGCAGCGCCGCGGCAGCTATCGAGCATTTCCAGTCGGGTGCGCTCATCCACGACGACATCGCCGACAACGGACAGCTTCGTCGAGGCAAACCCTGCATGCACCTTACCGAGGGCACGGGCCTTGCCATCAATTGTGGCGACCTGGCGCTCACCATGGTCACCAAGACGGTTCTCGACGACCCCACGCTGGAGTCCGACGTGAAGCTGCGTGTGCTCCACGAGCTTACCGAGATGATCGTCCGCACCATCGAGGGTCAAGCGCTCGACCTGGGTTGGGTCCGTGACGGGCGCTTTGATATCTCGGTTGATGACTACCTGGACATGGCGACGCACAAGACCGCGTTTTACAGCGGAGCCACGCCGCTTGCCGCCGGAGCCATTATCGGCGGCGGCAGCGATGAGCAAATCGAAGCGCTGCGCGCCTTTGGCCTGCACACGGGCCTTGCCTTTCAGATTCAGGACGACCTGCTCAACCTTGTCGGCACTAAGGAAGCCGCCAACAAGGACTTCCGCACCGACATCACCGAGGGCAAGCGCACGCTTGTCGCCGTACACGCCCTCTCTGATGAGCGCCACCACGACGAGGTCGAGGCGATTCTTTCCTCGGGCACCGATGATCCCGCGCAGCTCGCACGCGCCGTGGAGATCTTCCAGGAGACCGGCTCCATCGATTACGCCCACACTTACGCGCTCGACCTGACCGCTAAGGCCAAAGCGGCCATCGAGCACGTTGAGCTTGATCCGCACGCACGCGAGCTGTTCCTCTCCATGGCAGATTTCTTTGTGGAGCGCCTTAACTAACGGGGGTTATAAAACCTGTCAGCAGCGTATTTAGGCACAACTTGCTACACTGTTGAGTGAATGTTTATGCATCCCTTTGCGTTGTCTATCCGACAGACGCTCAAATAGTACGAATGGTACGCCGAAAGGGGTTCGTTCATGGAACCTATTACAACGGGCATGCAAGGAGCAGCCGTCGAAGACGTGCAGTCTCGTCTCCTGCAGCTCGGCTACACGATTGATGCCGCCGAAGTCACCGACAAGTACTTTGGAGCCACCACTGAGCAGGCCGTCAGCACCTTCAGGCTCGACAGCGGCCTTGCTGCCGGTCATGCCGTCGATATCCCCTGCTGGAGCGCCCTTGTAGACGCTTCGTATAAGCTGGGCGACCGCACTCTCTATCTGCGCATGCCCAATTTCCATGGCGCCGATGTGCAGGCCCTGCAGCGCGCTCTCAACGTTTTGGGCTTTGCCTGTGGCGAAGACGACGGCTACTTTGGTCCGCATACCGAGGCCGCCCTGCAGCAGTTCCAGGAAAATGTCGGCCTGTTTGCCGACGGCATGGCCTTCCAGGACACCTACGCCTACATCAACCGCCTGCACCATGTGTGGGAGGGCAAGCCCTCGGTCACCGAAGCCGAGTCCCGTATCGGTTTTGCTCGCGCCGCCAACGTGCTCGAGCGCTTCCAGATTGCCGTTATCGGCGAGGACCCCATCGCACGCAGCGTTGCGTCGCGCATGTGGAATATCGCCACGGCAACGACCGACAACAGCGGCATGATGCTCTGCGACTCCGAGGTCCCAACCGACGTTGACCTGGTGCTCGAGATCGCAAGCGATGAGCTGCCCGCAGATGCAGCGCCGCGCGCCACGATCGCCCTCGCCGAGTGCCACAACCTGGCCCAGCGCATCCGCACCGCCAATGTCGCCGCGCAGCAGAAGCCGGCTCGCATTCGCATTGAGCTCACGGGCATGACGCGCTACAACGGCACCTTCACGGCCAGCGACGCGCAGACACTCGCCGTACGCCTGCTCGATGGCGTTTGCGATGCCCTCGCAGATTAGGTAAACTAAACGAGTTGCTTTTGGGCAACACCACACATTGGGACGTAGTTCAACGGTAGAACTCCGGTTTTTGGTGCCGGCTGTTGGGGGTTCGAATCCCTCCGTCCCAGCCATTAAAATTGAGCGCCCTGAGCCCATAACGGCCCAGGGCGCTTTCTTGTGGGCAAGCGGAGGGATTCGAACCCGCAAGGGTGCAGAGCTGAGGAAACGCGAAGGCGCCCCAAGCCCATTAGGACCAAGAGCGCCTAACATCAAGAAAATATCAGCCCCGTTCCGAAAAGCGAGCCGTCATCTACAAAATGGCGTGTGGCCCCGACGGGCCGGGCATTAAGTTTGTCGCGAGTTCCGCACGAACAGGAGGCCACTTAACCTCGATGTTTTGGACGTGACAGCGAGAGGGGCCCTGGTATGGCAAGGTGACGTGAAACAAGGCGGCGCTGACCTTCTGGTCGCGCCGCCGAAGTTGAACGTCAGATTGCCGTGCCAGGGTCCCTCGCAGCGTCAAGAAGTCCGCCGTTCGGTAGAACGGCGGAATCTAATTGTTCAGCATGCGGTCGAAGCTTCCCGAGTCGCCATCCCGATAGTCTGCGGTCATCAGGATCTCCTGCGGAATGCGCCCGCCTTCACGTAGCACGTTGCGGAACTGCACGCGCGTAACCATGGGCAGATCCTTGATCGTCGCCGCCAGGTTCTGCGGCACGCCCTGGTTGGCAGCCGCGGGCTCGCACTCGCCGCCGGCCTTCACGCGACGCTTATGCTCGGCGAGCATGGCACGGTACATGCCGGCATGCAAGCGAATCTCAACCACATTGGCATTACGGGCCTGCTCGACAATGCGCGCACCCTCTCGGTCGATGTCGCCCACGTAGTAGACATAGTTAAAGCGATAGCCGATCTCGGCCAGATAATCATCCAGTGCGTGCGAAACGCTCGCCTTGCATCCGCCGCCAAAAATCACGCCGCCCACCTTGATGCCAAAGAGCTTGGCGTGCTTGCGGCCACGCAGCAGCTTGACGATCTCGTCGTAGGTGTCCAGGTTCTCGACCATAATGAACGGCTTGTCGGCTCCCAGCGTAAAAAAGCCCGTAAAGTGCACGGGGCGATTGGGGGCGACCTTGATCGCCTGCATGCTGATGCCCTTTTCGGTCATACGCCTGATCAAGCGCTCACCGTGCTTGCCGTCAAAAGCCTTCTCGTCGTTAAAGATCTGGTAGGCACGCTGGCGGCGCGAGGCAACCGGCGTATCGGCACCTCGGTTCTGCTCGATCCAAGCCTGGATGATTGCGATTTCCTCGGCAATCTTGCGGTTGGACATCTCGTTGTGCTGAGTGCGCTGCGGAGCCTTTTTGCCGTCCTTGCCCTCGACCTTTACGATCTGTGTCTGCTGCTCCTTGATCTTAGAGAGCGCCGTGGGCGTAGGGACAACTTTGAGCAGCTGCCTGCCTAAAACGCGGGCAAGGGCAAACGCCGAGGCCTCGCCGTGAACGGCCGACTTGGGCTGCTGGGCAGCAGTATCTGCTGCGGCAGACTCCGGCTTCCTCTGAGACTTGCGCTTAGAATCGCCTTGGGAATTGCGCTCGCGCTTCGGCATAGACGCCTGCTTCTGCGGACGAACGGACTTGCTCTCCTTCGCCGGCTGACGCTTAGGCTGCCCCGAAGAAACCTCGGCCTTCGCATCCTCGTTCTGCGGCGTGGTCTTCTCGGTTGCAGTCTCGGCATGGGAACTGCGGCCCCCACGATGGCGACGGCGGCGAGGCTTGCTCGACGCGCCCTGCTCCGTCTGCTCATCAGTAGGCTGCTGGCCCTTGGCCTCGGCATCAACCTCAAGCTGCGGCTCAACAGGCTTTTGCTCGCGAGCCACCGGCTCAACGGCCTTCTCGTCCTTCTCGCCCTGAGTGGTCGAAGCCGGCTCGCTCTTCTCCTGACGCCTTACGGGATACGCGCGCCCCGCAAAACCACGTCCGGGACGGCATGAACCCGGAGCCTTCTTGGCAGACTCCTCAACATCGTCTGCAACCTCAGAAGACTCTTCAACCTCACGCGCGGCATCCTGCTGTGCAGCCTTAAAGTGAGCACCGCGACGGCGCTTGGGCTCTTGGGCCTCCACGGGCTTTTGCTCCTTCGCGGGCCTCTGCGACTCGGCAGCAACCTCGGTCTCAACAGCCTCGGCATCCGTCTCGCCCTTTTGAGCAACGGCGCGACGGAAGCGCTCCTGTTGGGCGCGGCGCTGCGCATCGCGCTTGCCACCCCCACCAAAACCGCCGCGTCCTGCCTTGGCCGTAAAGGCACGCACGACGTTCTCATCGAGCAACTCATCGGTATCGACATGCTCACGCGGAGCAGTTTCTTCCACAGCAGGCACGTCAGCGGAATCCTCGACGACAAAATCCTCGACGGACTCGGCAGGCTGCTCCTGGGCATCGCGGATCTCGGCATTGATGGTATAGAACGCCGGGCGCCCGTTAATGCCGCTACCCTCGATCTTGGTCACGATCTTTGCCGCGATAAGCTCATCGCGCATCGCCTTGGTGTCGCACTCCTTATCGACGGAGCGGAAAATCTGCGCCAGCGCGCTCGACTTAATCTTGAGCGCCTTGCGGCAGAGCAGGTCGTAGGCAACCAGCTTGGCGCGCTCAGCAGAAAGCGACGTCTGGCTGCTCAGGCGCTCAGCCAAAGCATCGACATTGTTTTGATTATCGGAATATACCGTCTTGGCCACGGGGCCCCTTTCATATGTACACATATACGTCTATATGGTACAACGCACGCCCTTATCCACGCAAAACATCTGCGAGAACACTCGAGCGTCACCCGCTTTCGCATGAAAAAAAGACCGAGTCCGCGTCGTTGCGGACCCGGTCTTTCCGAGTCATATGGATGGAACGGTTAGTCCATCAAGCTGACTAGGCCTTGGCGGCCTCGGCGTCAGCGGGAGCCTCGGCGGCAGCGGCGCGGCCGTACTCGGCCTTGCCCATCTCGGACCACTCGGGCTCCTCGTCAGGCATGGAGCCAGCCTCCTTGCCGAAGAACTCCTTGAGGCAGTTGACGGCGACAATGAGGCCCAGGACCATCAGCAGGACGGCGAAGACGAGCTGCAGGCCCTTGGTGGCGGCGACGGAGACGGCGGCCGTGGTGGCGGTAGCCGGGATGGTGCCGAAGAAGCCGTAAGCCTGGACAGCGGCCATGCAGCCCATGGCGCTCTGGACCAGCGAGGTGAAGGTGCAGCAGAGCAGGAAGGCGACGGGCACGTAGAGCATCCAACCCTTGCGGCCGGTGCACTTGCAGAACACGGCGAGGGTGATCATGGTCATGCCGCCGAGCAGCTGGTTGGAAGCACCAAAGAGCGGCCAGATGTTGGCATAGCCACCAAAAGCGAGGGCGAGACCGGGAAGCAGGGTAACGACCGTGGCGAACCAGGGGTTGCCGAGTACCTTCATGTAGCCGGCCTTGGACTCGATGGCCAGGGCGTCGTTGGTCTGGGCAAAGAACTCGGAGAACGAGGTGCGGGCGATGCGGGCGACGGCATCGAGCGAGGTCAGGGCCAGAGCGGAGACGTTCATGGTCATGAAGACGGTAGCGAGCGTGCCGTCAACACCGAAGGCCTGCATACCGCGGGAGATACCAGCGGCGAAGATCTGGAACGGGGTGGAAGCGACACCGGCGTTGAGGGCGCCAGTACCGGCGGTGTTCATATCGGAGAACATGATGCCAGCGACGATGATGGCAAGGATGCCGACGAAGGACTCGACGATCATGGCGCCGTAACCGACCTTGACGGCGTCCTGCTCCTTCTCGACCTGCTTAGAAGAGGTGCCGGAAGAAACGAGGCTGTGGAAACCGGAGAGAGCACCGCAAGCGACGGAGACGAACAGGACCGGGAACATCATGCCGGAGGCAGTGGAGAAGCCGGTGAAGACCGGAGCGGTGATAGTGGCCTGACCGTTGACGCCCAGGACGACGATGCCGAGGACAGCGCAGACGATCATGACGATCATCATGATGGAAGTGAGGTAGTCACGCGGGGTCTTGAGCATCTGGATGGGCATGGCGCCAGCGAAGACCAGGTAGACCATGACGACGGCGAACCACTGGAACTTATCCAGGTAGACCGGGAACTGCATACCGACGGCGAACATGAGAACCATGAGGACCACGCCGGTGACGAACTCGGCAGCGCCGGTGAGGTTGAACTTCTTCTGGGCCCAACCAAAGGCGATAGCGACGAAGGTGAACAGGATGGAGATGGTACCAGCGCAGCCGGCGGCATAGGACTTGGTGAAGTCGATGGCACCGGTAGCAGCACCAGAAGCGTCAACGGCCGGGGTGAACATGAACGTCTTGCAGACCATGTCGGTGAAGGCGGCGATGACGATGATGCAGAACAGCCAGCAGAACAGCAGGAACAGGCGACGGCCGGTCTTGCCGATGTACTTCTCAATGAGCTGAGCGAGCGACTTGCCGTTGTTCTTCATCGAAGCGTACAGGGCACCAAAGTCGTGGACGGCACCAAAGAAGATGCCGCCGACGAGGACCCAGAGCACGACGGGCAGCCAGCCAAAGGCCATGGCGACGATCGTACCCGTGACGGGGCCAGCACCGCAGATCGAGCTGAACTGGTGCGAGAACGCGGTGAAGGCGGAGACGGGCGAGAAGCTGTTGCCGTCCTTCATGCGCTTGGCCGGCGTGAGGGCATCCTTGTCAACGCCCCACTTGTTGGCCAGCCAGCGACCATAGCCCAGATAGCCGCAGGCGAGCACCGCCGCGGCCACAACCATGAGCAAAACTCCGTTCATTACATTTCCTCCTCTAAAAAGAACTTCCTAGACATAAAAAATGAGGGCCGTCGGTTGCGCTCGACGGCCCTCATCTTCATCAGCCGCCCGTTATCGTACGGGCTAGCTGTATGTGCTAACCCGCATCAGATAATTACTACGCTGATAATGTTTAGCTGATGCGTGAACATGTCTAAGAAATCCTCTTCAATCATGATGCGAACGATCCGTGCG
>CABUSL010000012.1 GCA_902494295.1 uncultured Collinsella sp. | reverse complement strand
CGCCGCCAACCTGTGTGGCACCATCAACGTGACCGAGCGCTACGCTTTTGTGGGGGAGGGGCTTGCCGCCAAGCCTGCGCCGGCTATCAAATCCGTGGTCAATGTGGGGTCGGCGAGCGGGCATACTGGATCGGAGTTTCCCGCCTATGCCGCCAGCAAGGGCGGCGTTATCGCCTACACCAAGAACCTCGCAAACCGCCTGGCACCGCAGGCCATCGCCAACAGTGTGGACCCGGGCGGCGTTATCACGCCGCTCAACCGTTGCGTGATGGAAGACGAACACCTGTGGAACCAGATTATGGAGCTCACGCCGCTTAAACGCTGGGCTACCGCCCAAGAGATCGCCGAGTGGATCTACTTTGTGGGCGTGACCAACCGGTTTATGACCGGACAGAGTCTGTTGATCGATGGCGGCGAGGCCGGTCGCACACAATTTATTTGGCCCGAGTAACAAAACGCGCTCGATGGCAAGATTGCCGTCGGGCGCGTTTTTGATGTATCGATTTTTAGCCGATGCAAGTCCAGTTGACGGGGGTCGAGCCGTGCTGTTCGAGTAGCCGATTGGCGGCGGAGAAGGGGCGCGACCCCATAAAAGCGGGGAGTTCTGCCGTGGCACGGTTGGCCGAAAGCGGCGAGGGGTGCGTAGAGGCCAGGCAGAACTTGCCGGTTGCCTTGCCCGCGCCGGTAGCGGCGAGCTTGCCTTCGACCATCTGCTGGGCAAAGCGGCCCCATGCCAAAAAGACTACCGGTTGGGGCAGCTGGCAGCAGCGTTCGATAACGTAGTCGGTGAGCGTGCTCCAGCCCAGTTTGGCGTGCGAGTTCGCGGCATGCTCGCGCACGGTGAGCGTAGTGTTGAGGAGCAGGACGCCCTGTTGTGCCCATGGGGTTAGGTCTCCCGTGGCGGGAATGGGGCAACCCAGATCGGCTTTGAGTTCCTTATAGATGTTGCGCAGGCTCGGCGGCAACTTGGTTTGCGTCGCGGGGACCGAGAACGACAGCCCCATTGCCTGGTTGGGTCCGTGATAGGGGTCTTGACCCAAGATGACAACTTTGACCTGGTCAGCCGGGGTGTAGGCGAGGGCATTGAGGATGTCCTCTTGTGCCGGGTAGATAGTCTGCTCGGCACGCAAAAGGGCGATGCGCTCGAGCAGCTGGTTCGTAGTGTCACGTACCGGCTGCGGCGCATCGCCCAACCAAGTTGCTATGTTGAGGTCGCGGGTCGCGGCGTCCATGGGGCTCCTTTATGGCAGATGCTCTGTTGGCATCTATTGTAAAGGCGCACCGGTTGTCTTTATGCCGCGGCTGTATGAAGAGTGGGGTCTACGAGACGTGCTCGGGCACTCCTGCCATGCGAGCCTGTCCATGTGCGCGGAGGCGCGGAAGCTCGACGGTTGCTACCATGACGCCGGTGAGGATGAGGGCGGCGCCAAAGAAGGCGATGGGGCTCAGGACCTCGCCGACCAGGAAGAACGAAAAGACGGCGGAGCAGACCGGCTCGAGCGAGAAGGCGAAGCCAGTGGTCTCGGCGGGCACGTGGGGCTGCACGAGCGTCTGGGTGATAAAGCCGTAGGCAGAGCAGATGAGCGCGAGGGCAACGACGACCACGATCTCGCTGGGCGTACTGGGAAGTGCGAAACCGCCAAAGACGCATGCGGCAATGCCCGAGAACAGGCCGCCAAAGCCCAGCTGCCAAACGCCCAGGGACAGCGGATCGACTTCTTCGACAAAGCGCTTGGCCACGATAATGTGGCTGGCATAGATAAAGGCTGAGAGCAGCATGATGATCGCGCCGGGATTCAGGCTGGTATAGTCGGCGCCCGAGAGCAGCAGCATGCCGCAGGTGACGATAGCCGTGCCGATGAGCACCTTGCGCTCGGGGGCGCGGCGCAGCAGGGCGGCGTTGGCAAACGGCACGATCACGACCGTCAGGCTCTGCAAAAAGCCGGCAGTGGAGGCAGAAGTGAGGCTAGAGCCCAAGCACATGCAGGTGAGCTCGGTTGCCATAATGGCGCCGATGATAGCGGCACGAACCATAAGGTCGCGGTTGATGCGGAACGCGCGCTTGTGGAAGAGCAGCAGACAGGCCACAAAGGCGATGATGCAGCGCAACGCGACGATGCTCGTGGCGTTCATGCTGTCCATGCCGATCTTCATGAGGGGATACGAAAAGCCCCATGCGACGGGAACGGAAAATGAGAGCGCGATTGCTTTTTTGCGATCCATGGGACTCCTTTTGTTACAGAACGGTTTCGCACAAAGGATTCTGCTCTCAGATGTTGATGTAGTAAAGCGAATGTATCTTCAGTATGATTAAGAAACGCTAAAGTAGGCGCGAAAAGCGCTGGCAAAACGTTTTACGGCTGCATTGATGTGGAGGCACGATGGCATCGCGGTATCAGATTGTTTGTATGGTGGTCGACCGCGGCAGCCTTAAAGGCGCGGCGGACGAGTTGGGCTATACGCAAAGTGCGGTGAGCCAGGCCGTCAAGGCGCTCGAGCGCGAGCTGGGCACCACGCTTATCGAGCGCGGAAAGCAGGGCGTTTCGCTTACGCGCGACGGTAAACAATATCTGCCGTACCTGCGCCAGATTGTGACCGCCGAGCTCGAGCTCGAGGGCAAGCGGCAGGAGCTGCTGGGGCTTTCGTCGACTGATATTCGCATCGCGACGTTTACCAACGTGAGTCGAACCGTATTGCCGCGCGTGATCCGCGATTTTGGAGCCCTGCACCCGGGCGTACGCTTTACCCTCAAGCAGGGCGATTACACGCGCAACGCCCAGTGGGTGCACGATGGCGTGGTTGATTTTTGCTTTACGGCACGCGGATTTACCGCTGGGCTCGAGAAGCGCGTGGTCTATCACGACGAGTTGGTGGCATTGTTGCCGGCCGCGCATCCGCTGACGGCAAAGGAAAAGGTGACACTCGCCGACCTGGCGTCCGAGCCGTTTGTACTGCTGGATGAGGGCGAACAGAGCCTGGTGCTCGATGCATTTGCGGCGCATGGGCTGTCGCCGCACGTGACGAGCGAGGTGACTGACGACTACACCATCATGGCGATGGTGGAGGAGGGCCTAGGCGTGAGTATGCTGTATCGTCGTACCGTTGAGGGCATGCGGGCCGATATTCGTGTACGTCCCATCGTGCATGCTCCCTCGCGCGACGTGGTGGCAGCTTGGCGTAGCTGGGATACCATGCCTATCGCCACGAGGCGTTTTATCGACTATATGAGCTCGCATATTGTCAATTAATGACTGGCGTGGTGTTGAGTGCGGTGTTTAGCGGGCTGTCGCTTTGGCTTGGGTGGCGCGATAGGTGCGTGCCGGGTGGCAAAGTAGCACCGCCACGACCATAAAGAACGCCGTGGTGCCCAGGCTGATGGGGTAGACCATCATAATGTTCGCAAAGGTGCGGAAGTGCGGGAACACGCAGAATACCCAATAGAAGCGGATGCCGCAGACGCAGATCATGGTGATGAGGGCGGGCGTGAGCGAGATACCAAAGCCGCGCAGGTAGCCTGACATGTTTTCGTAGAACATGCTAAAGGCATACGCCGGGAAGATCGAACACACGCGGATATAGCCGATCGAGACGATGTTGGGATCGCTGTTAAAGAGCGACAAGATCTCGCGCCCCAGGCCGACAATAACGATAATCGTGGTGAGTGCAACGATGCCGCCTTCGACCAGGCAGACCTTGAGCGTTTTAGTGCAGCGGCCGATCTGGCGGGCACCGTGGTTTTGTCCCACAAAGGTAGTGCAAGCCTGGCTAAAGCTGTTGAGCAGGTTGTAGCACACGTACTCCAGGCTCATGGCGGCGCTCGATGCCGCCATGACCTCGGTGCCCAAGCTGTTGATGGCGGACTGGATGATGATGTTGGCGACGGCAAACACGGCGCTTTGGATGCCGGCGGGCAGGCCGATCTTGACGATGCGCTTGAGGGCGACGGGGTCGATAGCCAGGTCGCGAAGGGTGACGCGGACGACGGAGTCGGTCTTGAGCAGGCGAATAAAGAGCGTAGTGGCGCTGACGGTGTAGGCGATGGCGGTGGCGATGGCGACACCCGCGACGCCCCAGTGGAGTACGGGGACAAAGATGAGGTCCAGACCAATGTTGAGGACGGTGGATACGGCAAGCGCCTGCAGCGGCATGCGGGTGATGCCGACGGAGCGGAAGATCGCGGCCTCAAAGTTGTAGAGCAAGATCGAGGGCATGCTGAGCAAAAAGACGCGCAGGTAGAGCGAGGCGAGGGGCATAGTCTCGGCGGGAACGTTGAGCGCGGCGAGCATGGGCTCGGCAAAGACCTCGCCCAGAGCGATGACGACAAAGCCCACGAGCGCCATTAAAATCGAGGTATGGACGGCGCGTTTGACCATGTTCTGATCGTTGCGGCCGATAGCGTTGGCGATGACCACGTTGGAGCCAAGCGACATGCCAATAAAAAGGTTGAGCATAAGACTGGTAAGCGGAACATTGGAGCCGACCGCCGCCATGGCGAGGGTTCCCTGGTCGCCCGAGAAGTTACCGATAATGACCGTGGCGATGAGGTTCGACAGCTGCTCCAAGATGCTCGTGGCGGCCACGGGGAAGGCGAACAGGGGAATATTGCGCCACAGCGAGCCGGTGGTCATGTCAATGTGCTTAGATACGGTGTCAGCCATACGCTCTCAATCTCTAACATGCTCTTTCGTGCTTATTTGCGCAGATGATGATACTCCTAATGCAACCAGTCGGCACTTGGGGACGTTCCTTTTCTGTCGGCAGCTGGGGACACTCCTTATCTCTTCTAACTAGTCATTCAAGAACGTCCCCAATGACTAGGTGGGGAAGGCGTGCGACAATGGTGTGCGTTGTGTTGTTCGCGCTAAGGAGTTGCCATGTTGTTGTGTCCCGTTTGCCATGAGCCGTTGGTGGACAATGAACGCGGTGCTGCATGCGCGAGCGGACACCGGTTTGACCGTGCGCGCGAGGGCTATCTGTATCTGCTGCGCTCGTCCAAGAGCGGCGACTCCATGGGCGATCCCAAGTCGCAGGCACGCAGCCGTCGTGACTTTCTGAACCGCGGATACTACGCACCGTTGCGCGATGCGATGGTCGAGCTGGTGCGCAAGCAGGTGTCTGGGCGTGCTGCGTCTACGAGCGGCCCCATGACGCTGCTCGATATTTGCTGCGGCGAGGGCTATTACACGAGTGCCATGGGCGCGGTGCCGGGCGTGGGCGCTTACGGGTTCGACTTGGGCAAAGAGATGGTGCGCCTGGCCGCCAAGCGCGGCGATGCGACCTATTTCGTGGCCAACATGAAGGACATCCCCGTGGCGGACGGCGCCTTCGATATGGTGACCGAGCTCTTCGCTCCCTTTAACGAGCGTGAGTTTGCCCGCGTGCTGGCGCCAGAGGGCTCACTCTATACCGTGGTGCCGGGTGCCCGTCATTTGTTTGGGCTCAAGGAGGTGCTCTACGACACGCCATATCTTAATGACGAGAAGCTGCCGCAGACCACCGAGCTCGAGTTGGTCGGAACGCAGCGGGTGTCTGCGAATATTACGCTTCAGACCCAGGCGGACATCGAGGCGGTGTTCCAGATGACGCCGTACTACTACCGCACGCGCCCCGCCGACAAAGAGCGCCTGGCAAACTTCGATACCCTTCAGACTGACATCGACTTCATCATCGCCGAGTACCGCCACAGCTAACAACCTGCCAAAAAGGGACAGGTTTATTTTGGTAGGTTTTATCTGGGCAAACGTAAAGGGCCGACCGCGGAGATGCGCGATCGGCCCTTTTTAGTTGCTTGGCTGCAGAGGTTATGAGAAGCGAGCGCTTATAGGCGGTCCTTGTTCTCGGCCTTAACGGCGTGTGCCTGCTGAACAAAGAACAGGTCGTACACCACGATGACAAAGGCGCCAAAGTTGATGGCGTCGCCGCCAAACGCGGGAAGCGTGAGCACCGCTTGGGCAAGCGTGGCGACCGCGGCAACAATACCGAGCTTAAACGCGCCGTCCACCTGCGAAGGCTTGTTGGCGCCCTTGATACCGGCGACGCCTGCGGCAAGGTCGACGAGACCCTTGGCGATAAGCACGACCGCTGCGAGCGTGGCGTACGAACCGTACGTGGAATCGAGACCGCCCGTGGCGATACCGACGCCGGCGGTGACGAGGCTGGCGATGCCCAAAACAAAGTAGATGAGAGCAAGGATTTTGAGAGTCTTGCGAGTGAAGCTCATGGCTGGTCCTTTCGAAGTGGACATGACGTATTTGATGCGCACGCATGATGCATGTCGCGAAGCATATTGTAATTCAACAAGGTGCTGTGCACGTTCATCTAATAGTTGAACGCTCCGCTCGCGACAGGGGTGGCACTTGCGCTGTGCTAGCTTTTTGTTTAACTGGATTAAACTGTGCATTTTTTAGGGGCGAATGGTGAATATCAAGCAGGTCGGCTATTTTGTCGCCGTATTCGAGACGAAGAGTTTTACTGCTGCGGCGCACCAGCACCACGTGACTGTTCAGGCCATTTCCAAGTCAATTAGCGAGCTCGAGCAGTTTTTTAACGTTCAGTTTTTTGAGCGTGGGAGTAGCGGTGTCAGGCCGACTCAGGCCGGTCGCAGCTTTTATGCCAAGGCTCGACCCGCCGTCGAAGCATATCGTGAGGTTGAAAACTTTGACCCGTCTGGATGCGACCTGACCGTCTCGTCGTCCTCTGGTCCTCAAGCGATGCCGGAACTCTCGATTGGCCTGTGCGCTCCCGCATTCGATAACGAGGATAAGCTATATAAGGGGCTATCTGCGCTTATCATGCGTGGTGTGCGCGTGCGGGTGAAGTTTTGCACTGTGCATCCCGGAGTTGCCCAGCAGGAGCTCGAGCAGGGAGACCTCGATGCCTTGCTTACGGTGGGTACATATGACAATACCAATGATGACTGCGAGCAGCTGGGAACCCTGCCCACGGGTATTTTCGTCGCCGCCGACCATCCGCTCGGCAAGAGGCCCTTTGTGACTGTGGCTGATCTGAGCTCCTATCCGGTGGGACAGTCGACAGCGTTCGATAGCTTTAACAACTCGATTTTTTGGCAGTACAAAAGCCGCGATGTCCTAGGTGAGACGCGCGTTATCGATAGCCCCGCTCAAGTTGGGGCGTTTTTGGCGGCCGAGCGCGGCTATTTCTTAAATGCCATTCTTCCCGTTCCTGGTCAGGTCGCTAGTGGGTTTGAGATTGTTCCCATTGTGGGCGAAGGGGTCCTGACGGTTCCGGTGTGTTTAGTTTCCCTTAAAGATGAAAAGTCCCAAGCTTATCACGTCGTAGAGAACTACTTGATTCGCATGGTGGGCTGTACCAACGGGTCTGCTACTCGCTAGCACATCCGTTGACGCGCTTGCCGCTGTCGGCTCGGTCGTGTCTGGCATTATGCTGTCGATTGCACCGTGCCGTGGCAATCGAATGAATGCAAAGACCATCCACAGTAAGCCGCCCTCCGTTTCTTGTTTGCTTGAGAAGCGGAGGGCGGCTTTCATATACGGTGCTCTGTGCAGGCGGGTCAGATACCCTAGCTCAGGCGCTCCTGGCTTTCCTTTTTAACGCGGTTGGCGAAAACGAAGTACACGGCACTTACGACCACGGCGGTGACATCGGTGGCGCTGGTGCCGACTCCGCCCAAGAAGGGCTCGGAAAGCAGCAGGCTCACAACGGCACAAACCAGGCAAATGATAGCCCAGACCCAAACGACACCAATCTTGCTGGGGTTATTTGAGGCGCGGATGCCCAGCACGGCAGCGATGATTTCGACGATGCCCATCACGATGACGACAACGCTGTAAACCGAGAGATCACCGCTGGCGTCGCCCGAAGCCGCGGTGAGTGCCAACGCGCCCGCGGCGATGCTAAAAATACCTCCCAATAGATAAATGATGGACATGACCTTTAGGACTTTACGGTTGTTGCTCATGTTCAGTTCCTTTCCCTGGAGCCTTAATGGCACCGTGCGGGTGTTGCCCGGTGCCATGAATTACTGATTGGTGGGTTCGTTACCCAGGTCTTGCGAGGCGAGTTTCTGTTCTTCGCTAAACTCGTCCGCTTCGGCGAGTTCTTCGGCGGTAGCTTCCCTTGGAGCGGCCTCGTCGGCATCGCAATGATCGAAAACGAGTTGATAGGGGGCGATGTCGCGGCGGGAAAGCATGAGCTTTACCTCACGGCGCAAAGAACGCATGACACTGCCGCGATCGGTCTCCTTGCAGGTGGCGACAACGCGAATGGTCATAGCGGTGCTGCTAAGGTCGACCACGCCCTTGTAGAAGGGGCCATCGATAATGGCGGGAACGCGGTCATGCACGCTTTTGAGCTCGTCTTTAAGCACCTTTTCGACATAGGGTAGAGATTCTCCCACCGGGATGGTGATATCTATGCTGGCGTAAGAATTAAGTTTTGTCATGTTGGTGACATTCGAAATCGAGCTGTTGCGTAGGAGCAGGACATTGCCGTTGCCGTCATTGATCTTTGTGGTTCGCACACCAATCTCCATAACGGTGCCGGTATTGCCGCCAACCGAGATGACGTCTCCAACGCGGAACTCGCCTTCAAAGATAATAAAGAGCCCGCATAAGATATCTGTGATGAGGTCTTTGGCTCCAAAGGAGACGGCGAGTGTGATGATACCTGCCGAGGCTAAAAGCGTTGCGGTATCGACACCCAAAACGCCGAGGCACCAATAGAGCATAGCGATGAGAGTTCCGTATTTTGTCAGGCTCGAGAGAAGTCGGCATATCGTCTCGCCGCGCGCTCCAAGCACATTGGACAACATGCGAAGAAGCGCCTGCGCGATTGCGCACACTGTGAGAGCCACACAGGCGTACATGATCGAAGCGGTGAGCGCGAATATGTTGAGACCGTGCTGCCAGTCGTTGCCCAGGATATAGGTAAATACCGAACGCGGACCAAACAGAGCGTCTTTAAACAAGACGGCCAAAAAGACGATAAACACCGCGATGCCGGTAAACCATTTAAGGACTGTGCCGAGTTTTTGCTCGGGGGTTTTGTCCTCCCATTTAAAGGAGATGTTGAGCCATCGGCTAATGGCGCTTTCGCTGTGTTTGACACGGCCGTCGGACGTCGTGACGGTGATGTTGTGCCGTCTTGTCGCGAAGTCGCCTTCGTGCTTCGAACGCTTTTCTTCGACGTTTATGGTGTCGAGCGTCAGCAACGGGTAGATAAGGGCAAAGCAAATGGCGGCGATGATTCCGGTTGCGATTGTGAGCGGAACGCGCTGGTGCATAAAGGAGTCTTCGGGTGCCGCGACGTAAACGTAATAGTCGCCAGTCTCCAAGCAGGAGGCGTAGAGTTTTTGGTTGTCGATGTAGACGAAGTCGCTAAAGCCATCTGCAAGCTGCTCGTCAGTCAGTCCGATTTCGGATGCTTTTTTCCCCAAAAGAAGGTCGTTGGGATGATATGCGACGGTACCGTCTTTTTTCTTGATTGCAAAGGCGAAGCCTCCGGCGCCCGCCTTGATGCCATCGAGCACTGCGTCGATCTTGGTGCTCTTGAGCATTTCTTCTAAGCGCATGGGGCGCACGGCAATCTGCACGATTCCGTCTGCAATGCCATCCTGATCGTAGAGTGCGACTCCGATGTACTGATATGTCTCGCCGGTGGTTCTGTTGATAGAGAGAGGCTGTATATATTCATCCTTGCCGCCCAAAAGCGAGCGGAACTCGTAGGAGGAGTCACCGTACTTGGTCGAAAGGCTGTAGGATCGCTGCGACGTGCTCGAGATCGTCATATTGCCGTCGCCGTCGTAGAGATAAATTGACTCGATGTTGAGCGTTTTTGCCAAGCTGTGCAGGTCGGCTCGCGTGGCGAGCTCCGGATTGTGCTCAACGATGTAGGCGATAATGTGGCAGGCAGTGGCATAGTGCTCGCTATATTGCCTCGTAAGTTCATCCTCGCGCAGCGCATTATTTTTGAGCGTTTGATCAATCTGCTCTAGGCGCTCCCGATTGACCGTCGCCTGGCTCGAAAGGGCAAAGAGCGTTTGCATATAGAAGGTTACTGCCAACAGTAAGACGAGTCCTGCAATGGACAAGGCTGTTGCGCGTCTGCCCACGGAGGGGTTAAACCGAAGGTCACGACCGATCTTGACGTATTCGTGATGGTCGTGGTCGTCATGTTCGTCATCCGCTAGGACAAACAGGTCATAGAGTGCCACGGCGGCGACGATTGCGATGAAGGCAAAGAGGATGACGCCCACGGTGATGTTGCGCGCGGAGGCAGTATCGCTTTCGGGAATGGCGAGAACGTAATAGGTGTCATCGACCAACTTGACGCGACAATACAGGCTTGTGTTTTTGACGGAAGTGATAAATGTCTTGCCGTCCTCAAGATTGCCAATGTCGATGCCGTTGTCGAGCGCATCGGTACCTATCATGCTCTGATCGGGATGGTAGGTGATCAGGTGCGTTTTTACCGATACGGCGAGGACATATCCGTGGCTGCCGAGCGAGATGTTCTTGAGCATGCTCTCGGTCGAGCCGGTGTCCTTGACAAGGGCGTGCAGCTCTTGGGGATTTTGCTCTACGATGACCATGGTGTCGTCATCGATTTTGGCGGCATAGTATCGCATGACCCAGTCTTGATCGGGAAGATTGACCTCAACTGGATCGGAGGGCTTGCCGGTCTCGAAGCACTGGCGTAGCTGGTTAAAGCGGGCGCGGCTAAAATTGGCTTTGGTGTCAGCCGCTTTGGCGATGATGGAGCCGTCACGTCGGGCAATGAGAACGTTATCGACCTTGAGCAGGTCCTTGAACTCGGCCATTTTGGCGTCGGTCGCTTCATAACCGGCATCGTTGGCCGCCATAAATGCGATGCTTGCGGCACGCGTGCGATACAAGTCATCAAATGTTTGGGTGTTGTCTTTTGTTTCCGACTGGGCCGTTTTAACGAGATCGGGGAGTTCGGCGGCAACCCGATCGAATTCCAAAGCGTAATCCTCTTGCGATAGACGCGTTTGCATTGAGGCGAGTAGGAGTCCCATTGCTAACGTGCAGACGGCTACGGCAATGGCAAGCGCCACGGACTTCTGTTTTAGTCGCTTGGACATGGGTGGACTTCCTTAGTTCCATTTCTCGATGAGCGTATCGATTGTTTTGTCTTTGAGCATTGAGCGTACTTCGGCGGCAACCTTGGGTGAAAGCTCAGAGCCCTTCTGCGTTGCGACGGCGTAGCGCTGTGGGTTGATGCCAAAATCGGGCAGGACGGTGCGCTCGCCATCGAGATAGGTTTTGGCAATTGCGCCATCGGTTGCCATGGCGTCGACGTCGCCGGCTTCCAATGCACAAGAAAGCTCAGCGTAGCTTGCATATTGGCTCAGATGCCATGTGTCGTAGTCAACGTTGCCGCTCTTGGCATCCTGCTGCTGGGGGATGCCGTCCGAAAGCCCCAGCTCCAAAAACTTCGCGGCAAGTTGAGGTGCAGCGTTTGTTCCGGATACCGTGCCAATTGTTCCGCCCTTAAGCTGGGAGAAGGATTGAATGAGCGATGTATTTTCGACAACAAGAATTACCGAGTCGGTGTAATAGGCGGCAGAGAAGTCAAACAGCTTTTTGCGTTCGTCGCTTATCGAGTAGCACGCGATCAGGCAATCGACTTTTTCCGACGAAAGCATTTCTTCGCGTGTCTCGGGCGTTACGGATGTAAACGAACAGCCTCCATAGCCAAGACGGCTTGCCAACTCGTTAGCGAGGTCGATTTCGAATCCGTAGTATTTGCCGTTGTTGGGATTACGCTCACTAAACCCGACGATATCCGAGCGGACGCCTACGTTCAGCCTGGCCTTGCCGGACATGCCGGAATTACTGTTCGAGCAGGCTGGCAGTACCACAGCTGCCAGTGTGGCTCCGGCTGCCGAGATTGCCAACCGGCAGGCCTTTCGGCGTGTGACTGAATGGTCCATTTGCATTCCTCACGACGAATGTTCAGTCCTTTAATGATACGGACGGGCAAGAATGGAATGGTCGCGAAGCGGTAGGTAAACGGAGAGTTGAGGTGGAGGGCAATACCTGACAGGATTTGGTACTTTACCGCTAAATAGATGCCCGCATTCTGCGATGGGCGGTGGGCCTTGTCGCATGTGGGACAATAGCGGACGGTTGGGTGCCGACATAAACGGCACTCACGTATTCGTTTTGCTTGTTAAGGAGTACCCATGGGCGTCGTCGATCCCTTTTCTGTTGCTCGGGCCGCGGGGCTTGAGCTGATCGGGAAGTCCGAGGGCCTCACGCTCACCGACGGCACGATGGAGCTGCGCGCCGATTTCACCCGCATGCTTCCGCGGCTTAAACAGGGCTGTCTGCAACAAGAGTTGCTGGTAAAGGCTGCGCGCGCAAAAGGCATCGAGCGGCCATGGGCGATTGATGCCACGGCGGGCTTTGGCGAGGATTCGCTGCTGCTGGCGGCCGCGGGCTTTACCGTCGATCTGTATGAGCAGGATTGCGCGATCGCGGCGCTCCTCAAGGATGCCCTGGATCGCGCGGCAGATGATCCGGCGCTTGCGGCTGCCGTGGCCCGCATGCGCCTTCATGCGGGCGAGGACAGCATTGCCGGCCTTCGCCATACAGCTGAGCTGATCGAGCAGGGCGAGCTCGCGGCTCCCGACGTGGTGTATCTGGACCCCATGTTTCCCGAGCGCACCAAAAGTGCGGCGGTCAAAAAGAAGTTCCAACTCTTGCACCATCTGGAACGGCCATGTACCGATGAGGAGACGCTGGTCGAAGCCGCGCTTGCGGTGCACCCGCGCAAGGTCGTTATCAAGCGGCCGGTGAAGGGCCCGCTGCTTGCCGGCGTTAAGCCGAGCTATCAACTTGCGGGCAAGGCCGTTCGTTACGATGTTTTGGTGCCGCCGCGCCCGTAGCTTGCGTGCGATTACCGGGGCTTCGCTAGTGCCGTGCCGATGCGGTCCCTATTTCCAAGGGTGCGACGTCAGGTGCCAGCCGCCGCAGTATTCACATTTGTAGCAGGCCAAACCACGCCGCCCGCGGTTTTCGCAGTCGGCCATAACTGCCTCGGCCTCGGCGCGTGTGTCGTAACGGTTTTTGCGTTCGCACGACTTGTAACGCCAGGCTTCATCGCGCTCGGCGTCTAGGGCGTCGCGGCGCTCGTCCTCGCGCGCAAACAGGTCGCTCATATCGCCGCCGGTAGCAGCGCCCAAAAACTCGCTTTTGGCCTTTGACCAGGCGGCTCGCTTTTTGCTTCCCATCTGCTTAGCGCCTCTCTCCAAACGCTGGTATCATTGCTCAACCAAAGTGATACCAATAAACGTGAGGTCGCCGCGTGATGATCAGAAAAACCCTCGATACCGACATTCCCGCCGTCATGGCTATCTATGACGCAGCCCGCGCCTTTATGCGCGCACATGGCAACGCCACGCAGTGGCCCGAGGGCACGCCTTCTGCCGAGCAGCTGGCTGCCGATATCGCCGCCGATGGCAGCTATGTGTGCGAAGTCGACGGCCGCGTGGTGGCGACGTTTGCCTTTTTGCCGGGCCCGGACGAGTGCTATGACGTCATTGAGGATGGTCAATGGCGCAGCGACGCTCCGTACGCCGTGCTGCATCGCGTGGCGTCCGATGGCACCGTGCACGGTATCGCGGCTGCGATGTTTGCCTTTGCCAAGGAGCGTGCCGATCACCTGCGCATCGACACGCATCAGGACAACCTGCCCATGCAGGGAGCCATCGCCAAGGCCGGGTTTAAGCGCGCCGGTATCGTATATGTGTCGGACGGTACGCCGCGCGTCGCGTTTGATTGGCTGCGCGAGGCGTAAGAGCGACGCCTCATATCAATAATTCGCGCGAACGAAAATGGTCCCACCCGGGGCCATTTTCGTTCGCTGCGCTGTTTTGCAAGCCGGCTTTCGCAAGGCGCGAACCTACGAAAATCGCCGCGCGGCAACGCGGGGCGATGAGCTCGGTCGGGGGATAGGGCCCGCTTCGCCCGCCGGCCCGTAAATTGTATCATCCAGTGTGGAACGAGGACGCCCGTTGCCGCGTGCGATGGGCTTGCAATAAGAGGAGAGCCATGTCGAAGCAAGCGGTCGTTGGAATCTTGGCGCATGTCGATGCCGGCAAGACCACGCTGGCCGAGGCCATGCTGTTCAACGCGGGTCGCATTCGCAAGCGCGGCCGCGTGGACGATGGTGATTCGCATCTGGACACTGACGCGATCGAGCGCGAGCGCGGCATCACGATTTTCTCGTCGCAGGCCGTACTCGACCATGGCGATACCCACGTCATGCTCGTGGATGCACCGGGGCATGTCGATTTTTCGGCCGAGGCGGAGCGCACATTGCGCGCGCTGGACTACGCGATTTTAGTTGTGGGCGCCAACGACGGCGTGCAGGGGCACACCGAAACCCTGTGGCGCCTGCTTGCACGCTATGACATCCCGACGTTCATCTATATCAACAAAATCGATTTGGAGAATCCCGGCCGCGATGTTTTGCTGGCACAACTTGGGCAACGTCTTTCCGAGGGCTGCCTGGATGCCAACGAACTGCTGACGGGTGGTGGCGTTCAGGAAGACGCTGCCGCGTTAGACGAAGAAGCGCTCGAGGAGTTTCTTGAGGCGGGTGAGCTTTCTGTCGCAACGCTGTCGCGTATGGTTGCCGAGCGCAAGCTCTTTCCCTGTTTTGCCGGCTCGGCGCTCAGGGATCAAGGCGTGGACGAGCTGCTGGATGGCATATGTGCGCTGATGCGTGAACAGACATGGCTCCCGGAGTTTGCCGCGCGCGTCTATCGTGTCAGCCGCGGGGATCGCGGCGAGCGCTTGGCATGGGTTAAAGTGGCCGGCGGCACGCTGCACGCAAAACAGATGATTGGTGGACGTTCCGGTGCCGAGGCATGGGAGCAGAAGGTCGATCAGGTACGCATCTATAACGGCGAAAAGTATGAGCTTGCCCAAGAAGTTGCTGCTGGCGGTATTTGTGCCGTGACGGGTCTTGCGCACGTTCGCCCGGGGGACGCCCTGGGCGCGGAGCCCGCGGGCGATGCGCCTGTCATTGCGCCGGTCCTCACCTATACGGTGCTTCCGGGCGAACACGATGCCCATGCGGTGTTCAAAGCACTGACTGAGTTGGCGGACGAAGATCCCATGCTCGGCGTAAGCTGGAACACTCATCTTGAGCAGATTCATTTGCAGTTGATGGGCGCCGTGCAACTCGAGGTCGTGCAGCGGGTGTTGGCCGATCGCTTTGGCCTTTCGGTTGCGTTTGAGTCTGGCGGCATTCTCTATAAGGAGACCATTTCGCAGCCGGTCGAGGGCGTGGGCCACTTTGAGCCACTGCGCCACTATGCCGAGGTGCATCTGCGCCTGGAGCCGTTGCCAGCGGGTTCGGGCGTGCAGTTTGGCACCGTGACCTCGACCGACGAGCTCGATCTTAACTGGCAGCGTCTGGCGCTCACCAACGCCATGGAGCGCGATCACCTGGGCGTGCTGACCGGCTCTCCCATCACCGATGTGCGCATTACGCTCACGGGCGGCCGCGCGCATGCCAAACACACCGAGGGTGGCGATTTTCGCCAGGCCACGTACCGTGCGATTCGACAGGGACTCATGCAGGCGCGTGAGGCGGATGCTGCGGTGCTGCTGGAGCCGTGGTATCGCTTTGAGCTCGAGGTGCCGGGGGAGTGCGTGGGCCGGGCACTCTCGGATGCCACGCGCATGGGTGCCGAGTACGAGCCGCCGACGATGGCGGGAGACCGGGCGAAGCTTGTGGGTCGCGTGCCGGCATCTGAGGTGCAGGATTACGCGCTGGAGGTGGCTGCCTACACGAGTGGTCGCGGGCATCTGTACCTAGAGTTCGCCGGCTATGCGGCTTGCCATGATGCCGAGCGCGTAATCGAGACGGCCGCCTATGAGCCCGAGGCCGATCTGCCCAACACGCCCGACTCGGTCTTTTGCTCTCACGGCGCCGGCTACACGGTCAAATGGTACGACGTGCCCGCCGCGGCGCACGTAAAGATCGACCCTGCCACCTTCCGCCCCTGGCGAGCAGCAGACGCGGAGTTTTTCGGCCACATGTGACAAAGGGGCAGTTCCTTTGTTACATGCTATTGGTATAACTCGGTACAAGTTGGTATAACTATTACCAGGGTTTGCCAATCCGAGGAGGCCGACATGAACCCGAATCCCTTTAAGCCAACGGCAGGCAAGCGGCCTCCGATACTCATCGGTCGTGAGTCGGTCATCGAAGATTTCGAGGAAGGGCTCGATAACGGCGCCGGTGCCCCCGGAAGGCTCATGCTCATTACGGGAAACCGCGGCTGTGGCAAAACGGTTCTCCTACGGGAGCTGCAGCGTCTAGCCAGCGCGCGCGGATGGGCGGTTGTCTCCGATTTCGCTTCGCTTGGCTTATGCGACCGCTTGGCCGACGCGCTTCGCTCGAATAAACCCGTTGTGACGTCAATGGAGCTCGGTCCGTCGTTTGGCCGGATGTCGGTCGAGGCGGCGCGAGCAAAGGGCGAAACGTTGCGAGGGCTGGTCAACGAGCGCCTCAAGAAGCTCGGTCCAGGCAAGGGCATACTGTTTGCGATTGACGAGGCCCAATCTGCGTCTATCGAGGAACTGGCGGCGCTGGCCGTTCTCTATCAGCAAGTGCCCGGAGATCAAGATGTTACGGGCTTGTCCGATAGCGACCAGCGCGGTCTTGCGCTGGTGTTCGCCGGCTTACCCAGTATGGTTGATGACTTGCTCGAAGAGCCGAGCGTGACGTTTTTGCGGCGTGCTCAGCAGCGTACGCTGGGGGCGATTTCTTTGCCCAAAGTGCGCGATTCGTATATCCAGACGGTCAAAGACGCTGGTCTTTACGTTGATGCGGAGACGGCGGACCTTGCGGCGCGCAAGAGCATGGGGCATCCCTATATGGTTCAGCTGGTGGGCTATTACATGTGGCGGTCTGCCGTCCGGCGTGGCTCGCAGGTCATTGAAGAGCGCGATGTTGAGGCTGGGCACGCGGATGCCGTCTCCGAGTTCTACGAAGCGGTTGACGCGCCCCTGTATTACGGGCTGCGCAGTCCACAGCGCCTATTTATCGAGGCCATGGCAGTTGACGGGGGCAAGCCGACGCGCATGGCGGACATCATTGAGCGCTGTGATCGCACTCAGAGCTGGGCGAGTAAATATCGCGCAAGCCTGATTCGCGAGCGCGTCATCGAGGCTGCCGGATACGGCCTCGTCCGGTTTACCGTGCCCATGCTGGGCGCGTACATTCGCGATCGAGTTATATTGCATGAGTAGGGTGATAAAGGTGACGGAACAGAAGATGAACCCGCAGGCTATCGAGGTGCGTGGCGCGCGCGTCCATAACCTCAAAGACATCGATATCGATATTCCGCTGGGAAAGCTCGTGGGCATTGCCGGCGTGTCGGGTTCGGGCAAGAGTTCGCTGGCACTCGGGGTTCTTTATGCCGAGGGCTCGCGCCGCTATCTGGAGGCGCTCAGCACCTATACCCGCCGTCGTCTGACGCAGGCCGAGCACGCCCAGGTGGACGAGGTGCTGCACGTGCCAGCGGCGCTCGCATTACATCAGCGCCCCAGCGTACCGGGCGTGCGCTCGACCTTTGGTACCATGACCGAGCTCAACAATAGCCTGCGTCTACTCTTTAGCCGTTGCGCCCATCACGTGTGCCCGCATTGCGGGGCGCGTGTGGAGCCGAGCCTTAACGTGGCTGCGGGCCTGTCGCTCACGTGTCCGACATGCGGCCGCGAGTTCTACGCGCCGAGTGCCGAGGATTTGGCTTTCAATAGCGGCGGTGCGTGCCCTACCTGCGGCGGCACCGGTGTCATGCGCGAGGTAGACGAGGCGAGCCTGGTGCCCGACGAGTCAAAGACCATCAACGAGGGTGCGGTGCTTCCCTGGGGCACGCTCATGTGGGACCTGATGAAGCAGGTGGCCGGCGAGATGGGCGTGCGCACCGACGTGCCGTTTAACCAGCTCACGCCTCAAGAGCGCGACATCGTGTTTCACGGCCCGGCGGTTAAGAAGCACATTCTCTACGTTCCCAAAAACGGCGAGGGCGCCACGCCGCTCGACTTTACCTATTACAACGCCGTCTATACCGTTGAGAATGCGCTCGCCAAGGTTAAGGACGATAAGGGGCTTAAGCGTGTGGCTCGCTTTTTGCGCGAGGGACCATGCCGTGACTGCGCCGGCACGCGTCTCTCCGAGGCTGCGCGCCAGCCCCAGGTGCGCGGTATCAATCTGGCTCAGGCCGCGGCCATGACGCTTGGTGATGCGATCGAGTGGGTGCGCGGGGTGCCCGCATCCTTGCCGGCCGAGATGCGGCCCATGGCGACGGATATCTGCGATTCGTTTTTGAGTGTGGCCCGTCGTCTGGTCGACCTGGGTCTCGATTACCTTTCGTTCGATCGCGCCGGTGCCACGCTCTCCACGGGTGAGCGCCAGCGCGTGCAACTCGCCCGCGTGGTGCGCAACCGATCGACAGGCGTGCTCTATGTGCTGGACGAGCCCTCAATTGGCTTGCATCCTGCCAATGTCGACGGCTTGGTGGGCGTAATGCGCGACCTGGTGGATGACGGCAATACCGTGGTTGTTGTCGACCACGATACACGTGTGCTGGCGGAGGCTGATTATCTGGTCGAGATGGGCCCCGTTGCCGGAGCAGGCGGCGGCAACGTAATCGCCGCTGGTACGGTAGACGAGGTCGAGCAATCGCAGGACAGCCGTATCGCGCCGTTTTTGCGCGCCGAGCCCAAGCGCTTGCGTCCGCAGGTGACTGACGACGAAATGTTCGACCAGGGCCATATCCGCATGGCGACCGATACCATCCATACCGTCAAGCCGCTCGAAGTCGATATTCCGCGCGGTCGCTTGGTCGCGGTTACGGGTGTTTCGGGTTCGGGCAAGACGACGTTGGTGCTCGAGACGCTCATCCCGGCGCTTAAGGCGCAGGCAGCTGGCGAGCGCTTGCCACGCCACGTGCGCTGGATCGATGCCGAGGGCATTGCGCGTGCCAACCTGATTGACGCCACGCCCATTGGTGCCAACGTGCGCTCGACGGTGGCAACCTATGCCGACATCCATGATGAGCTGCGCCGCGCCTTCGCCCGTACGCCCGAGGCCAAGGCAGCCGGCTACAAGGCGGGCGCCTTTAGCTACAATACCGGCGCCTTGCGCTGCCCTACGTGTGATGGCACGGGCTCGATATCGCTCGACGTGCAGTTTTTGCCCGATGTCGAAATCGTCTGCCCGGCATGTCACGGCTCACGTTATGCAGACGCGGCTTCGCATATCCATCGCGAGGGCAAGGACGGGAGTCTGCTTACGTTGCCGCAGCTCATGGACATGAGTGTGGACGAGGCCATCGACGCCACGGTGGGGCTCAAGAAAGTTCAGACGCGCTTGCAGACCTTGCACGACCTTGGCTTGGGCTATCTCACGCTCGGTGAGCCCACGCCGGCGCTTTCGGGCGGCGAGGCTCAGCGTCTTAAGCTTGCGAGCGAGATGGGTCGCGTGCAGGATGATGCCGTGTTTGTGTTTGACGAGCCCACGATCGGACTACATCCGCTCGATGTTCAGGTGTTGCTGAGTGTGTTCGACGGCCTTGTTGCCAAGGGCGCCACGGTTATCGTGATCGAACACGACCTCGACCTTATCCGTAACGCCGATTACGTGATCGACATGGGCCCGGGCGGTGGCGATGCAGGCGGGCAAATCGTCTGCGCCGGCACGCCAGACGACATCGCAGCCTGCCCCGCAAGCATCACCGGCCGCTACCTATAACCGAATGTGACAAAGGAACAGTTCCTTTGTCACATTCCCGGAAAGCCTGTTTGGCGCAGGGCTTCGTAGAGGACGATGGCGGCGCTGTTGGAGAGGTTGAGTGCGCTGATGCGGTAGTCGTCCGGGTTGACGAAGTTGCCGCAGATGTCTTGTTGAAGGATGGCCTCGTGGCCGTCCTCGGTATGCCCCAGCGATTCCTCGTGAGCTTCCCAAGCCTCGGCGTTATCGAGCGAGTCGCAATCGCGCAGCATCGGGATGCGCTCGCAGCGCGCGGGCGCCGCGGCGAGCAGTGGCTCGGGAATGCCCGAGCTCTCGCTGCCAAAGACCAAGTAGTCGCCATCGCGGTAGGTACTCTGCGCATAGGTGCGGCGTGCCTTTTTGGTCAGCAGATGCAGGCGACCATCGGCAGGGGAGAGGCCGTTGCGCGCAAGAAAATCCTCCCAGCCAGCATAGGTCGTCACGTCCAAGTTTTGCCAGTAGCCCAGGCCGGCGCGACGTACCGTTTTGTCGTCGAGCGAGAAGCCCAGTGGCTCCACCAGATGCAGGCGGGCGCCGGTGACCACGCAGGTACGGCCGATATTGCCCGTATTGGCCGGAATCTCGGGCGCATACAGCACGATGTTGAACATGAATCTCCTTGGCTCAGAACGAAAAACCACCACGAAGGGGACAGGCACCTTCGTGGTGGTTTGGCGGTTACGTAGGCGGAAAAATGCCCGCTTGGATAAACCTAGGCGCGGTGCCAGTCGGTCAGGCAGGCATCGAGGGAGGCGATGAGCGCATCCTTGTCCATGTGACGGCCGATGATGCACAGGCTCGTCATGCGGTCGCCCGTCTCGTCGTCCCAAATCTGCATGATCTCGGGGTTCTCGTCGATGATCTTCTGCTTCTCGCCCTCGGGCGCCGAATCGACAAACAGGCCGTTCTCCATCAGGCGCATCTGGTGGCCGGCCTGCTCAAACATGTAGCACATGTCCGGATCGCCGGTCTGCCACAGCGGACCCTTGACGCGGATGACCTCGTCGGGCCACTCCTGCTCAACAAAATTGGTGAACTTCTGCAGGTCAAACGGCTTGCGGCGCGAGTACACAAAGGTCTCGATGTCGTACTCGAGCACCTCGGGGTCGTCGTGCTCCTCGGGATGCTCCATGGCCTCGATCCAGGCGGCGGAGTTGTAGGCGCGCATAAAGTCGAAGCGGTCGGTGTCGAGCAGCTCCTCCATGGGGACCTCGCCGTTTTGGGCCTCGACAATCACGGCGTCCTTCTGCAGGCTGCGCACGATGGCCTTGAGCTCGGCGATCTGCTCGGGCGTCACGGTATCGGTCTTGTTGAGGATCAGCGTGGAGCAGAATTCGATCTGCTGGATGAGCAGGCTCTCGATGTCGTCCTCGTCGATATCCTCTGCCAGCAGGTCGCGGCCACCGTTGAACTCGTCGTACATGCGGGCACAATCGACCACAGCCACGATGTTGTCGAGCGCGAGCTTGGGCTCGCCGCCCACCTTGGCCTCGTCGCAGAAACTCGAGATGGTGTAGGCGATGGGGATGGGCTCGCAAATGCCCGAGGCCTCGATGATGATGTAATCGAAGTTGCCCGAATCGGCGATGCCCTGCAGCTGGTTGGCCAGGTCGTCCGAAAGCGTGCAGCAGATGCAGCCGTTGGTGAGCGGGATGAGGTCATCGGTCTCGGAAAGGCCGCCGTCGGCGATAAGGCTGGCGTCGACGTTGATCTCGCCGATATCGTTGACGATCACGGCGGCGCGGATGCCGCCGTCGTTAGCGAGGATGTGGTTGAGCAGCGTGGTCTTGCCGGCACCGAGGTATCCGGTAAGCATGATGATCTTCACGGGTTTGTTGGGCATGTGCCCTCCTTTGTTAGACATGGCTTACAGTTGAATCTTATGCCAAACGCCTGCTCTTATACCCACGCGCCGGCAAATAACACAAGCTACTCCCAGGCTCCCCAAACATCGGGGCAATAACCGACGGTGGCCTTTTTGCCGTTGCGCACGATGGGTTCGGCGAGAACCTGCTGGTTCTCGAGCAGCTTGTCAAAGCGCTGGCTGGGGGTGAGGTGCTGGATGAGCGCGAGCGTCTCCTCGTCCTTGGCCTTGGGGTTGAGTAGCTTGTCGATGCCGCCGACCGCCTGCATCACGCTCGTGAGCTCGCCCTTGCTCATCTCCTTTTCCTTAAGGTCAATAAACTGCACCTTAATGCGGCGCTCCTTAAAATAGCGTTGGGCCTTCTTGGTATCAAAGGACTTTTTGGTGCCGAAGATTTGAATATTCATATATTGTTCCGCCGTTCTAACGAACGGCGGTCACCTCGACGCTGCAAAGCCATCTGATGGGCAATCTGCCTTTCAATCGTCGGGCGCGGGCAAAAGCCCAGCGCCCTCCTCTTTCAAGGCACCTTGCCTCATCAGCTGGCTTTTCGCTGACATTGATAGAACATCGAGGTGACCACCGCTGGACTTATCGAATGAAGTTGGTCGTTGCGCGATCTGCCTCGGGTGCGTTGATACCGGCGGCCTGTCCTGCCTCGATACAGCGCAGGAGCCAGGCCATGTTTTTGCCGATGTTTCGCATGGTGGCAAGGCCCTCGGCATCCCCATCGGCGTCGCCGGGCACGCGGCCAAATACGTTGTTCCAGTAGGTGGAGGCAACTACGGGCATTTGCTTAATGGTGAAGTACTTGTTGAGCACATCGAAGGTGGTCGACGTGCCGCCGCGGCGGGCGACGGCGACTGCGGCGCCGGGTTTGTGCTCAAAGGCATGCCCGCCCGCATAGAAGGCGCGATCGAGGGCCGAAAGGATACGGCCGCTGGGGTGCGCATAGTAGACAGGTGAGCCAAAGACAAAGCCATCTGCCTGCTCGGCGGCAGCGATGAGCTCGTTCACCACGTCGTCGTCAAAGGTGCAGCGACCGCCAAGTTTGCCGCACTGACCGCAGCCGATGCAGTCGCGAATGGGCTTGGCGCCCAGCTGGAACACCTCGGTATCGATACCCTCGGCATGCAATTGCTCGGCGACTTCGGCAAGCGCGCGAGCGGTGTTGCCGTTTGCCTTGGGGCTACCGTTGACTAAAAGAACCTTCATCACAAACTCCCTCTGCTGTCGATGACTTATGCAGAGGATTATCGCATGAGCGGGCGGATGGCGTGGGGCGCGATGCCGGCTCCGAGGGCCCACGGCAGGCTCGCTCACCAGGTACGTGCGGGATACGGTCCAGAGGATGTTGGAGTGCGGGGCCTCGTGCGAGCAGATTGTTAGGGGTCTGGGCGGGTCGCCCTCGATGGTGAGCTTTGAGGTCTTGGAAGGCGGGCTGCTGCGGAGGCTATGATTTATACTAAGGCGGCTGCTATCGAGTAACTCACACTTGGTTTGATTCGATTGTGAACGCGCAGCTAGGACGGAAAGCAAAGGAAGTTCTATGGAAACAGAGGATGCTGTCTGTTTGATAACTTCGATTGCCCTGATTCTTCTTTCAATCCAATACAGAAGAGGAAGATGGCTCAGCTCAATTGCTGGATATGATGTCACAAAAAGGGAGAGCGGGATTGATATATGCCCTTACGCAAAGTTGATTTCTTCTGTGACGTTATGGATGGGGCTGCTGTTTTTCTTGTGGGCGGTAGAGGGCTGGGTACGCGATTGGAATACCAGTGTTTTTGAAGTTTTGGTTCTACTTCTGTTCAGCTTGGCCTCTTTGTCGTTCGTGCGGCTCGTTAGGTTTGTGTTTATGAGGCGATAGCCAGCGGAAGCGGGATGGACGACAAAATGGACCAATACAGCCAATTGTCAAAAGAATTTGATAGGGTTGGCTTAACAGATTTACTCGACGGCATATCCGTGGCGGGGGATAGGTTTTATGTTGTTGAGCACTTATTTGCATCGGGTAAAGGAAACCAAGAGTATCGAAAACGGTGCCCCCGGGCCCTGGGAGGGACTGCAGGGGCGTTCGGCTAACTGTGGGTGCGACCTATTTGCTCAATGTGTTCGCCTGAGATCGGAAAATAACCATCATGCGCCCCACGACGCTAGTCCAGCTTGGTGCCCGGTACTTGCGGCGCCTCTATAAGCCGCGCTTTGAGCTCGTTCAAAATGGAAACGGGCTGACGGTCGACGCCGTCCAGATGGAGCGTGGCCACGCGAATGGGCGGCTGATATTCAAGCGAGCCGATGAGCACGGGAGAACCCAGGAACCGTTCGATGTCGCTTGCGATCTCATCGATTGCCTCGGGGCCGAGCTCATCGAAGAGTGCCACGAATGTCGGCTCCGTCGAGCGGAACAGGCGGCCCTTGCCGCGCGAACAATCCATGAGGCAGGCGGCGCTTTCGGCGAGCACGCGGTCGCCTGCATCGAATCCAAAGCGGGCATTGACCTCGGCGATATCGTCGACCTTAATGGCAATAAAGCCTGCCTCGTGCGGCACGCGGCGCATCTCTCCAATAGCGTTGACCAGCGCGTGGACATCGCCCAGGCCCGTTACCGAGTCGGTCGTATCCGCTAGGCTTCGGTTGACGATAATGCCCACATACATGCTGGGCTCGGTATCGGTGCCGTCCAAGCGGTAGCCCGTGCAGTCGCAAAGCGCGTATTTTCCGGTGGCATCCATTACGCGATACTGCATGTAGTGGAAGTGCCACGTGCCGTTTATCACCATGTCGAGCTCGGCGCGTACGTTGTCGCGGTCCTCGGGATGAACGCGGGCGAGCCACATGTCGAGTGAGTTAAAAGGGTGCTGGGAAGGCAGGTCAAAATCGCGCACGGCGTTAACCGACCATTGCGATTCTCCAGTATCGAGGTTAAGGATGAACGGATAGCGCGTCTCGGAGCTCATGGAGATCGCTTGGAACACCCGGTCGTTGCAGGGAAGCTGATCGACGATTGGGCGTTGCGGCGCGTCATTGTTTTCCGGTTGCTGTACACGATGCATAAGCTTATAGCGATACATCTTGCGATCGGCATCCATCGTCATCTGGCGACGCGTGTCGCCGGCAAGTGGATCGACGCGCGAGCAGCCAAAGCTAAAGCTGGCGATCATGGGCGCCTTGCCATCTGAGCTCGCCTCGATCAGCCCGGCACGTACCTGCTCCAAGCGCTGCTCGAGTTCAGTCTCGTTTGCGGAGAGCGAGATAAGCACAAACTCGTCTCCACCGATACGGAACAGCATCTCATCGTGCTCCATGGTTTCGGAGAGCGTGCGGCAGATGCTCAGAATATAGCGATTGCCTTCGGCGTGGCCAAACCTATCATTGCAATGCTTGAGATGGTCGATGTCAATATAGGCGCAGGCGAAGGGGTCGCCTTTGCGCCAGAGTTGCTCGACGTGACGGTCGAGTCCGCTGCGGTTGCCCAAGTTGGTGAGCGGATCGATATAGGCGTTGCGCTCAAGCAGCTGGCGCTCTTGTTGCAGGATGGCATGCGTCTTTTGCAGTTGCTCACCAACGGCGCGTAGCTCAGCAGGCAGCGCGGCAACATCGAGTTCGGCGGTCGAGATGCCATTCGCAAGTCGTTGGAGATAGGCAATAATCAATTGCTCACCCAGGCGATATGACTTGTTCATGATGGATAACCTCCTTGGGCGGAACAATGGTTTGTATCATATCCCCAATTCGGTTTGAATTGGGGATATAAGTCAGCTAATGGAGGCAAATTCCCCCTTCGGCGGTGGCGTTTTGCGCGCGAGCGTATCAGTTGTTATTGCCACCATCGAGCAATGCCTCAAAATCCTTCGCCGGCATGGGGCGGTAGTAGAGGAAGCCCTGAGCGTAGCGGGCGCCCATTTGTCGCAGCATGTTCGCCTGCTCATTTGTCTCGACGCCTTCGACCTCGACGGGCAGATGGAGCGACTGCGCCATTTCGAGCATCGATGAAATGATTTGCGTGCTGCGGCCTTGATCGCGATCGGTGGGTACAAAGGCGCGGTCGAGCTTGATGACGTCGACGTTGACGTTCTTGAGCATCGCGAGCGTGGACTGACCGGTGCCAAAATCGTCCATATAGGTCGAGAAGCCGCGGGTGTGCAGGTCGGCCGTCAGTTTGTCCACGGCCTCGGACTCTCCCGTATAAGCCGTCTCGGTGATCTCGATACGCATGAGCTCGGGCGGTAGGTTGTATTGGGCGGCGAGCGCCCCCATATGCTCGGCAACGTCGCAGGCAAGGATATCCACGCGCGACACATTAAGCGAGACCGGAACCACGCGAAGTCCTCGATCGATGCGCCCGCGCAGCCACGAGGCGACACCCTGCCAAATGTACTTGTCGAGCGTCACCACAAAGCCGCTTTCCTCGAGTGCGGGGATAAACGTTGCGGGCGAAATGAGAGAGCCGTCCTTGTCAATCCAGCGGGTGAGTGCTTCGGCGCCAATAATCTCACCGGTTTCCATATCGACCTGGGGCTG
>CABUSL010000011.1 GCA_902494295.1 uncultured Collinsella sp. | reverse complement strand
GTGGCTGGGGCACCCCATCAGGGCGTCGCGCACCCAACCGCCCACGTACCAAGCCTCAAGACCAGCCGCCTCAAGCGCGCGCAGGACGCACAGGGACGCATCGGACGGTTGATTACCGTTGAGCGAAACATTGCACATGCCTATGGCCTCCTGCACTTGTGAGCGTTAATCGATGGTTCTCAAGAAGTCTAACAAGAAACGAGAAAGCGCGCACACGCAATCGCGTCGTCAATTCCATAAAACGAGACAGCAGACGCCATATGCGTTCAGCGAGCAAAAAACACCCGCCTCGGAGATCCAAAGCGGGTGTTCGGCAGCGATTTTTCGATGCGGCTAGCAGACCTGACGAACCTCGATGTGCTTCTTATATTCGTCCACCTTGGCAAAGTCGCCCAGGCCCGGGCACTCGACCACGTTGGCGCCGGTGGCCATCGACAGACGGAGGGCATCCTCGACGCGCTCGGGAGCGTCGTGCCATACGGACAGGAAGGCAGCGAGCGAGGAATCGCCGGCGCACACCGTCGACAGCAGCTTGACGTCGAAGGTGCGATTGGCAAACCAGATGTGCTCGCCGTTGGAGAAGTACGCACCGGCGCCACCGAGGGTCAGCAGCACGTTCTTGGCGCCCTTAGCGTGCAGCTCGGCCATAGCGCCCTTGACGGACTCATCGTCGCCACCGCTCACCTTAATGCCAAAGATGTCGAGCAGCTCGTCGTCATTGGGCTTGATCAGCAGCGGCTCCATGGCAATGAGGTCTGCCAGCTGATGGCTCGAGATGTCGAGGACGAACTCGGCCCCCTTGGCCTTGACGCGGCGCAGGACCTCGGCCAAGAAGCCCTCGGAAGTGTTGGGAGGCAGCGAGCCGCTGATGACCAGGCAGGTCATGTCATCGAGCGAATCGATGAGCTCAAACATCTCCTGCTCGTTGGCCTCGTTGATGGCGGCACCGGCGTTGACCATGTTGTACTCGGTGTCGGGTCCGGCATTGAGGAACACGTTGACGCGCGTGATGCCGTCGGTCCAAACGGGCTTGACGGGCACGCCCAGGGCCTCGGCGCCCTTAACGATAAACTCGCCCGAGAAGCCGGCGAAAAAGCCAAGGATCGTGGTGTCGACACCGTAGTGGTCAAGCGTAAACGAGACGTTGAGGCCCTTGCCGTTGGGCGTATAGACGGCGTTGCGAGTACGCGTGACGGTGTTGGCAGCAAGGCCGTCGCAGGCGATGTTGTAGTCAATGGCGGGATTTGCAGTGAGCGTGTAAATCATGAATGTTCCTTTCACGAAGCAACGTGTTAATGAAAGTATATTCCACGCATCGGTAAAAGGCTAGGACAACTCGGTGAACGGTGTGGAAGCGATGAAGTACGGCGGGACACCTCTCCCCCGTGGCGGAACAAAAAGGCGCCCCAGCCGAAACCGGGGCGCCGCATGCGCACGAATATGTCGCGTTTCGATTACTGACGATCGAGCTTGCGGACAGCAACGCGCTTGCTGTACTCATCGACGTGACCGAAGTCGCCGATGCCGACGGACTCGGCAACGTTGGCGCCGGTGGCCATAGCGAGCTTCATGGCCTCCTCGACGTTGTCGCGATCCCTGTACCACTTGTGCAGGAACGCAGCGAGGGTGCAGTCGCCGGCGCAGACGGAAGAGACCAGCTTGATGTTGAACTCACGCTTGGCGTACCAGATGTCCTCGCCGTTGGAGAAGTAAGCGTCGCCGCGGCTACCACGGGTGAGCAGCACGTTCTGAACGCCAGCGTCGTGAGCCATCTTCATGGCAACGCGGACCTCGTCGTCGGTGTCGACCGGCACGCCGAAGATGGCCTTCATCTCGTGATGGTTCGGCTTGATGAGCAGAGGCTTCTTGTGAGCGAGCTCCTTGAGCTTGTCGGAGGACAGGTCCAGGACGACGTCGGCGCCACGAGCCTGAGCGTGCTCCATGACCTGAGCCAGGAAGTCAGGCGTAGCTTTGGGAGGCACGGAGCCGGAAACGATCAGGCACTCGAGATCGCCCGCGGTGTCCAGGATGTTGTAGAGCTCCTCCTGGTGCTGCGGCGTGATCGGAGCACCCGGGTTCAGGATGCCGTACTCATGCTGGCCATCGTTGACGTAGGTGTTAATGCGCGTGATACCGTCGGTCCAGACCGGGCGGCAAAGGCAACCCAGGTTCATGACCTCCTCGACGATGAACTTGCCCGTGAAGCCAGCGAAGAAGCCGAGCGCGACGGTGTCGACGCCCATCTTCTTAAAGGCGAAGGACACGTCGAGGCCCTTGCCGTTAGCCGTGTAGCTGGCCGAGCCGGTGCGGACGTTCTCGTCGGGCTCGAGCGGAGAGCTCGAAACCGTCATGTCGACAGCCGGGTTAGCGGTTAGCGTGTAGAACATTTACAGTACCCCCTGTATATATGAGGGCCGCGTGGCCGGCCCATTCCAACCACGCGGTTACCTCTGATACCAAATTAGCGAGCTGCGGACTCGAGCAGTGCCTTGACCTCGGCAGCGGTGTTGCAGGCGAGCGCCTTCTCGGCGAGCTCGTCGCACTCGGCCTTGGTCCACTGGCTGATGGTCTTGCGGGCGCGCAGGATGGACGGAGCGCTCATCGAGAACTCCTCCAGGCCCCAGCTGATCAGCAGCGGCTCGAGCAGCGGATCGGCAGCGGCCTCGCCGCACATACCGACCATGATGCCGGCCTTCACGCCGCTCTCGATGATGTTCTTGAGCGAGCGGAGCACGGCGGGATAGTACACCTGGTACAGGTTGGAGATGGTGTCGTTGCCACGGTCGGCGCACATGGTGTAGCCGATCAGGTCGTTGGTGCCGATGGAGAAGAAGTCGGCGACCTCGGCAAGACGGTCTGCAAGCAGCGAGGCGGCAGGTGTCTCGACCATAATGCCGACCTCGATGTTCTCGTTGAATTTGCGACCCTCTTCGGTCAGCTCGGCCTTGCACTGCTCGACGAGCTCCTTGACAGCCAAGACCTCCTCGACGCAGGTGACGAGCGGGATCATGATCTTGACGTCACCGAAGGCGCTAGCGCGCAGCAGAGCGCGGAGCTGGACCTTGTACTGGTCGGGATTGGCCAGGCAGTAACGCACGGCACGGAAGCCCATGAAGGGGTTGTCTTCCTTGACCATGTGCAGATACGGAATCTCCTTGTCGCCACCCACATCGAGCGTGCGGATGATGACCGGAGCACCCTTGAGCGCGCTGGCGACCTTACGGTAGGCGTTGAACTGCTCCTCCTCGGAAGGAAGCTCAGCAGAGTCCATGAACAGGAACTCGGAGCGGAACAGACCGATGGCCTCGGCGTCGTGATCGAGCGCGTTAGGCACGTCATCGGGGTTACCGATGTTGCAGGCGATGATCTTCTTGATGCCATCGGCAGTCACGGACGGCTTGCCACGGAAGGCCTCGAGGGCTGCCTTCTCGGCAGCGAAGGCCTCGGCCTTGGCGGTGTAGGCAGCGAGCGTCTCCTCGTCGGGATCGGCCTCGACGATACCCTTGCCACCGTCGACGACAACAGTCATACCGTTGCGCAGAGCGGTGCAGCTGTTGGAAACCGAAAGGACAGCCGGGATCTCGAGGGCGCGCGCAATGATCGCGGAGTGCGACGTGCGGCCACCGGTCTCGGTGACGATACCGGCAACGTGGGCCTTATCGATCGTGGCGGTCATGGACGGCGTGAGGTCGTGCACGACAACGACAGTGTTCTCGGGCAGGACGGAGAGGTCGACGACCTCCTTGCCCAGCAGCTCAGCCAGAATACCGCTGCGGATGTCGGCGATGTCGGCCGCACGCAGACGGAACATCTCGTCGTCCATGGACAGGAACATGTTCTCGAACATGGTCGAGGTGTCCATGAGCGCCTGCTCGGCGCAGGTACCGCCGTCAATGGCGGCGTTGATGGCGTCGGTCATGCCCGGATCCTGAGCCAGGACAATGTGTCCGCTCATGATCTCGGCCTCGGCCTCGCCCACCGTCTCCTTCATGTGGTCGGCCTGAGCCTGGGTCTTCTCGCAGAAGACCGAAAGAGCGGACTGATAGCGCTCCTTCTCTGCTGCCGAATCAGCAACCTCGTGCGGCTCAAACGTCAAGTCGGGATCGACGGCGACCATGACGGTGCCGATACCGATGCCCTCGGAAGCGTTGACTCCCTGATACATTCCCATTCCTCTCTCCGTGTCATGTGATAAAGCGTTTTGCCATATCCATGACAAAAAGGCGCAGCTACCTTACAACAGGTCACTGCGCCCCCAAATATGAACTTAGTTGTTCAACATGCGACCCGTTTGAGTTCTACTCGCCAAGACCGCTCTTGATGAGCTCGATGGCAGCAGCCAGAGCCTCGGCCTCGTCAGCGCCGTCGCACTTTACCTCGACCTCGGTGCCGCAGGGGATACCAGCAGCCATGAGGGCCATCGGGGACTTGCCGTTGACCTCCTTCTCGGGGGTAACGACCGTCACGTCACAGGCATACTTGCCCATGGTGGAGGCGAACAGACCAGCCGGACGCATGTGCAGACCCTGAGGATTAACGAGGGTAGCCTTCTCAGAAACCATAGTTGACTCCTTTTTGTGTTTAACCCCTGTCATGCATGTGGCAGGAGTCAGATTCACGACGTTGTTTATATTAACTCACATCAAACGGTTTTTCATTGTGTTTCACACGAATTGTTGGACAGATGTCGTATCCCTGCGCTCGCCCGCCGGGCGGGACGATTAAGTTTGCTGCTCTACAGTCCTGCGCAAGACGGAAAGCACATTAAGTGCTTTCCTTTGCGTGCGGAACTCGCGACAAACTTAACCCGCGCCAGCCGGCCCCGGAGACCCTCCCTGCCGTCACTTTGTTCGAGCCGTTGTTGTTGCTCGCCGCTTCGCGGCTCGGCGGCCCCGTTCTCCGAGGTGGGGTTGTCTAAGGTTCTTGTTGAAACTCGGCCTTTGGCTCAAAGAAAAACGGGGGATGCATTGTGCACCCCCCGTTTTTGTTGCGGTTAGTCTAGGTCAATAAACTTGGTGCTTATGATCTTGCCGTCTTTTACTAGCATTCTGGCCATGGTGGGGCCTCGGGTGCCTCTGGGGTAGCTGGCGCTGCCCGGGTTGAGGACTAAGCAACGGCCCACTTGGGCTTCTTTGGTTACGTGGGTGTGACCGTTGATGGCTACGTCTACGGATCCCACCGGAAGGTCTTCGCGGTAGTGGGCTACGGCGAATTTGAGGCCTTCGTAGGTAAAGAGCGCAAGACGGTCTACATCGGGGCCGTAGTCGCGGTAGTAATCGTTGTTGCCCAGTACGGCCCGCACGGGGGCGATGGTGCATAGGTGCTCGTAGTCCATCTCCGACGTGAGGTCGCCAGCGTGGATGATCAGGTCTGCGCCCTCAAGCTCATCCAGGAGCGCAGGCGAAAGATAGCCGTGGGTGTCCGAGATGATGTCGATGCGCTTGGCGCTTGCACTGTTCATGGGATCCCTTCCGCAAAAAAACGATTCGGCAGATACATACAAAAAAGGCCCCACGGCTCCGCAGACGATGGGTCTACAGGGCTGCGGGGCCAGTGTGCTAGAGACTCAGGGCCTTCTTGAGCGGCACGACGCGGCGGCGCGAAACCGGCACGCGTTCGTCGACGCCCGTAATGCCCAGCTGGATGGCACCCGAGGGCACCGTCTCGACGTCCGTGACGCACGCCAAGTTGACGATATAGCGGCGGTGAACACGGAAGAAGCCAAAGTCGCAGAGCTTAGCCTCAAACTGCGCCAACGAGGTCGTCGACAAAAAACGATCGTCGACGGTATAGATGCAGGAGTAATCGTCCTTGGCCATGATAAAGCGGATGTCGTCCACGGGAATGAGCACCTTGCGGCCGCCCTTTTCCACCGGGATACGCTCGATGGTCACCTTGCTGTCCGTAACCGGCTTGGCGCGTTGCATGACCTTCTCGATCGCGCGATCCAAGCGAGCTTCCTCGACAGGCTTCATCAGATAATCGACGGCATCCACGTCGAATGCCTCGACCGCATGGTCGCTATACGCAGTCACAAACACGATCGCCGGCGGATTTTTGAGCTTATGCAGCGCCTCGGCAAGTTGCAGGCCCGAGGCACCGGGCATCGAGATATCGAGAAACACGACATCCACGCGACTTTCCATAAGCATCTCGATGGCGGAGCGGACGCTCGACGCCTCCGTGATCGTGCCGATCTTGCCCGTTTGCTCGAGCAGGAAGCGAAGCTCCGAGCGAGCCGGCGCCTCATCATCCACAATCATCGCACGCAGCATAGGGATAAAACCTTTCGTCAACTAACTACGCCGGGCATCCGTCGCATGACGTTGAGCCCGTAGCCTTTTATTTTACTCTTGAATGTCAAAGATGCTCTCTGACAAATCAAGATGAAGGAGCACTTTGGTGCCCTTGCCCGGCGCCGATTCGACACGCGTATAGGAGTGCGGCCCATAAAAGCGATGGATGCGCTCCGAAATATTGTGCATGGCCACACCGGCGCCGCCACCCTGGGGAGAGCTGGCGTCGGGACGGGCAGAGCGTTCGTCAAACAGTCTGGCGGCGGTACCCTCATCCATGCCCACGCCATTATCGGCCACGGCAATCAAGATTGCATCCTCGCCGTCTTGGTGAACGGTCACGTCGATCCTCAGGGCGTCGTCATCGCCCATACCATGACGCACAGCGTTCTCGACAATCGGCTGGATCACGAACGCCGGCACCAGCGTATCTTCCACGTCCTCGGACACATCGAACGTCGCAAGCACACGGTCCTCGCCAAAGCGGGCCTTCTCAAAGGTAAGGTAGCGCTTGGTCTGTGCAACCTCGCGCGAGACCGGAATAAGCGATCCCGAGTTGTCGAGCGTGGCACGATAGAACGATGAGAACTCACGAAGCAGTTCGCGGGCCCGCAGCGGGTCGGTGCGCGTAAACGATGCAATGGTGTTCAGCGTGTTGAACAGGAAGTGCGGGTTAATCTGCGCTTGCAGCGCACGTACCTCGGCGCGCGCCGTGAGTTCCTTTTGCACCTCGAGCTCGTGGATGGCGAGCTGCGTGGACAAGATCTCGGCAAAGCCCGAGGCAAGCGCATACTGGGTACGGTCGACGGCGCGCGGGGTCTTGTAGTAGAACTTGAGCGTGCCGACGGTACGATCGCCCACCTTGATGGGGGCGATAATGCCGGCGGGAACTTGGTTGTGAGAGCCGTCCGAGCACACGACATCCACCATACGGTTGAACGACTGCACGATGCCATGTTCGATAACGTAGCGCGTGGCAAGCGTGTGGATGGGAGAATCTGGCAGTAGTTTTTCCTCAAACTCTCCCGCGCAGGCAAGCACGTTGCCCTCGTCGGTGATGGCCACCGTCATGGCGCGCGTCTCGGGCAAAATGCGCCGGCACACCAAACGCGCCGACTCCTGCGTCAGACCGCCCTTAATGTCCTCGAGCATGGCCGAGGCCACCGAGAGCGTCTCCTCGGTGTACTGGGAGCGCACCGAATCGGGATTGAGCGTCAAAAAGATAAAGATGCACAGAAAGATGCACAGCAGCGCGCAGGCAATCACCGTGGCGATCGGCTCGATACCGGTCACCAAGGCAAAAATAAAGTACACCAGCACGCAAATGGCGCAGGCAACGGCAATGATGCGAAAGATTGATATTGAACTATCGCGCTGGGCGCGGCGGTCGATCATTCGGCCCCCTCCAGGATACTGATCAGTTGTGCGTCACGCCAAAGCCCGTCCATGATCTTGGGCCAAAAGCTCTGGAAACGCAGATAGCTTGCAGCGTTTTGGCGCGCATAGGCCTTTGCCTCGTCGATACCATGGCGCCAGATGCGCAGGTAGCCCTCATGCTCGCGGGTAAACACGCTGCGGACCATAGCGGTCTTGCGCACGCGGTCGTCGAGCTCGCGCGAAATCCACGGGCCCGGATAGGGCATGAGCGATGCCGCCGTAACGGGAATGAGCTCCTTTTGATGCGCGGCGAATGTCAACTTGGCCCGTTCGTAGTACCAACGGTATACATCCTGCATAAAGCGCGGTGAGCGCTTTTCGGACTCCGGAGGCAGATGGCGCACGGTCCACTCGTTATCGAACCACACGTCATAGCCGAACATGCGCATGTTAAAGAGGTAATCCAAGTCCTCGCCGCGGGTGATAAACGGGTCAAAGGCCACACGCGTAAAGGCGCGGGCGTGCAGGGCCATCAGGCCGCCGCACACGTAGTTGGAGCGCGAGATGCGGGTGCCCGAGAGCGCCTTTTTCATCCAACGGTTGAACTCGATGCGCTTGGTCCACCAACGATGGCAGATGCCCGCCTTGTCCGTGGGAGCCAGCGGCGAGCCGTCGCGATCGTAGAAATAGCCGCTCTTGACCAAGATCGGCAAGCCCTGACGCGTCTGCTGCCCCAACGCATAGGTCGCGCGCTTCATAAAGTCGGCGTCGATGACAGTCTCATCGTCATCCAAAAAGATAACCGCGTCATGCCCCAGCACAGCAGCACAGGCTAGCCCCATGTTGCGGATGGCACCGTAGCCTCGCAGGCTCACGCACTCGCCCGAACCCTTGGGCGCAATCTGAGCAACCCGGTCTGCGATGCGCGAGGCCTGGGTGTTGGTGACAACGGTGACCTTGAGCGTGGGATGCGCGTCGACAATCTCGTGCACGCGCAGCGACACATCGGCTGTGGCAGAAACGGGACAGACCACCAAAAGGATGATGCGCGGGATGTCACGTACCTGCTCAAGCGAGGCCAGGCAGCGGTCGAGTTCGGGATTGTCGGCGTTGAGTCGCGTCGAATGGTCATAGGTGCCGGGGGCGTTTGCGCAAGCGTCATCGCCCGCCCAATACGTTGGAATCACGACCGTGGCGTTCATGCCTTACCCTCCCTGCAACACAAAAACGGGACGCCGCCAAACACAGGCGACGCCCCGCGACCTAGCTGATTCCATCATACCCACTTGGGCAAATCATTGCTCGCAAGTCGCAATGTTTATTGCGGATAACCCCAAAAGAGTACCGTGGACAGGCACAATAGCCGCTCGCTCCTATGCGGCATGCTCTGCCGCCCGAGTCATGCGGGACAGGCGGACCAGCAGCATAAAGCCAACAATCAGCAGCACGCCAATGGAAAGGACGCCCAGCGACGGGTTGCCGGTCAGCGAGGTGACGACCGACACCAGGAAGGTGCCCATAACGCTTGCATAACGACCAAAGATGTCAAAGAAGCCGTAGTACTCGTTGGACTTTTCCTTGGGGATAATGCGGCCAAAGTAGCTACGGCTGAGCGCCTGCACGCCGCCCTGGAACAGGCCGACCATAATGGCAAGCACCCAGAATTCAAAGGCAGTCTTTAGGAAGAACGCGGCGAACAGCACAATGCCCATGTAGGCGGCGACCGCCACCAGAATCATGTTGAGCGTGCCCACGCGTCCGGCGAGCTTACCGTAGATGATGGCGGACGGAAAGGCCACGAACTGCGTAACGAGCAGCGCAAGCACCAGCTGCGTCGAATCGATGCCCAAGGCCGATCCGTAACTGGTGGCCATGGAAATGACCGTGTGCACACCGTCGATATAGAAGAAGAACGCGATCATGTAGACCAGCACGGTCTTGTTGTGGGCAATCTCGCGCATGGTGTGTCCGACCTCGGAGAACACACCGCCCACGATGTGGCCGATAGTGTCCTCGGGACCGCGCTCGCGACCGTACTTTTGCTTATAGGTGCGAATGAGCGGCAGGGTAAAGATGAGCCACCAGGCACCAGTGATGATAAACGACAGACGCGTTGCCAGCATGGTAGGGACGCCAAGAGCGGGGCCACCCATGATGAGTGCCAGGCAGATGACGAACGGCACGGTGGAACCGATGTAGCCCCAGGCATAGCCCGAGCTGGACACGGCGTCCATGCGCTCGTCGGTGGTAATGTCGGGCAGCATGGCGTCGTAGAACGTCATAGAAGAGTTAAGGCCGATGGTGCACAGCACGTACACAGTCAAAAATGCCATGGCGGACATTGGGATAGCCTGCGCCAGGCAAAGCACCAGGCCCGTGAGGAAGAAGCCCAAGAAGAACTTGATCTTGTTGCCGGCGTAGTCGGCAAGCGCGCCCAGAATGGGCATGAGCATGGCGATGACCAGCGAGGCGATCGTCTGCGCATTGCCCCAGGCGACCACCAGGTCGGCCGAGGAAGCGCCGGTATTGATGGCGTTAAAGTAAATGGGCACCACCGAGGTATTGAGCAGCACGAGGGCCGAATTGCCCACATCGTACATAACCCAGTTACGCTCGAGCTTGGTGTATTTCATGGACAGGGACCCTTCGTATTTGCCCGATATGCAGTTAGTTCATCGTACCCCAATTGTCCAGAAGCACCGGTAAGGATTCGGCAAAGGGGCACGCACGAGCCCTATTCCTCGCGGTCGAACTCCTCATCGGCTTCGAGCACGCGACCGCTGTAGTTGATGTGGCCGGTCACGGCGTCCATGTCGCCGGTCTCGATAAAACGTGCGACCGTGCACTCGTAATCGACCAGCGCGCGATCAAAGACCTCGGGGAAGCTCTCGTTCGAGACCTCGTCGGTAAAGGGATTCTTCCATGTCAGATGGCCCAGGTTACCGGTGCGCTCGGGCAGCTCCGTCGTCACGCGATGGGCAAGGCCGTCGAGCAGCGAGTAGTCGTGCACCAAGCCCTCAACCAGCGAGATCGCGCGCGTCTTTGCGGAGCCGGCCGGCTCAATCGCGCGGTAAAGTCGCTGCATATTGGCAACGGCAGCACCGTACTCCCCCGCCGGAATGTCAATGCCGTACACGCGTCCGGCAACATAGCTCATCAGCACGCCGGCCACGCGATTGATGCGATCGGTGGTGACGATCTCGCCCGCCGGCGGGTAATCGTCGACCGTAGCGCCATCGCGTTTAAGCTGCAGCATCAGCACATCCAGGTCACTCTCGATCACGGCATGGACCTGACTGCTCGAATTCTCAAGCTCTGAATCGGACTCCACGATGCCAAACTGCTGCTCATAGACAAAAGGATGGGCGTTGCGGTCGAGCACGTAATGAGACAGCAGGCCCAGCGCAAAGGCACGACCCAAGCTGGCGTCGCGCGGCAGCAGATGCGACACGCCGTCGCGCAGGCACGCGAACTGGCGAGACATGCGCGACCGATGCATGACCTGCGCCAGCAGCGTGCAGTCGGAAACACGCGGTGTCAGAATGTGAAAGAAAAACGGGTCGGGGCCTTGGTTGCCCAAGATAAAGGCAATGCGCTCTTCATCGGACGTGATGACGCCCTGCGGAAGACGGTCGATGCTTTCCTCGCCAAACAGATGATGGGTGATAAGCGCGGGCATAATGATCCTTTCGATTTCATTCGATGCCACCCATTATGCCCACCGCGCGCCCATGCCAAACCTGCGATGGTAAACGACGACACGCAAGCCTCTTACGCAAGCCCCAGGTGCGACTTGACCTCGGCGGCACGACGACGGGACACCGGTACCGTCGAGTTCACGCGGTCGAGCCTGAGCTCCATCAACCCCGTGGAGCCAATCTCAACATTGTGCACGTCTTCCAAATTGACCAGGTAGCTGCGATGAACGCGAATAAAGCCCTCGGAGCCCAAGCGACGCTCGAGCGAAGAGATCGACTCATTGATCAGGTACGTTCCCTCGGCGCAGATGGCGTTGCAAAAATCGGCGCGCGCCTCAAAGTAGCAGACGTCTGCGGCGGGAATGAACACCTTTTTGCCCCCGCGGTCCACCGTCAGACGCAAAGGCTGGCGCGGAGCATGGATAACACGACGGGCACCCAAGGCTGCCTCGATCTTGTCGAGTGCCTTTGACAGGCGTGCGTCCTCGACCGGCTTGACGACATAGTCGACCGCATCGAGGTTATACGCATCGGCGGCAAACTCGGCAAACGCCGTCACAAACACAACCACCGGCGGCGTCTTTAGGTTCTGCAGCGTCTCGGCAAGCTCAATTCCCGAGCGACCGGGCATGGTAATGTCTAAAAACAACACGTCGGGCTTGTTCGACAGAATCGACTCCACGGCTTCGGTGACATTGCCCGCCTCGGCAATCTGGCCCACACGCGCATCCTTTTCCAACAGATAGCGTAGCTCAGCCCTAATGGGAGGCTCGTCATCAACCACCAAGATGTTCCAGCCTTCGGACATATGTGCTTCCCCTCTTTTTCTCTCAATCCAACCGCGTGCTACGCCGTCAACGGCGCGGGCTCATGCGGCTCGCCGTTCAGCTCGACGATGACCTGCGTTCCCACGCCCTCTTGGGACTTCACGCGCATGCCGGAATCTTCTCCGTAAAAGAAATGGATGCGCTGAAGCACGTTGAAGAGCGCCAGGCCGCAACCTCGCTTGACGGAGCCGTCGGCGGTAATGCTCTCGGGCTCCTCTCGGCGATGTTGCTCAAACAGATGCGCGCAGACCTCTTCGCTCATACCGATGCCATCGTCCTCGACGATGATCTCCAAACCGTCATCGGTCTCGAAAGCCCTAACATGAATAGAAAGCGGCTCGGTCTCGCGCTGCGCGTGCTTGATGCAGTTTTCGAGCAACGGCTGCAAGATAAACGGCGGCACCATGCAATCGCGCACCTCAAAGTCGATATCGACCGAGACGCGCAGACGGCCGTCGCCATACCGGGCCTGCATAAGATTGATATAGCGAGTACCCTGTTCCACCTCGTGCTCGAGCGTGGTGAGCGTATCGGAATCAGAAAGCGTCTGACGGTAGTAATTGGAAAAGTCGATCAGCAGCGACCTGGCCTTGTCCGGCTCGGTACGTACGAGCGACACGATGGTGCTGATGGTATTGAATAGAAAATGAGGATCGACCTGCGATTGCAAGGCGCGCAGCTCCACGCGGGCCGTAAGCTCGTCCTGGCGCTCGAGCTCAAAGCTCGCAAGCTGCGTGGAAATGAGGTCGGCAAAGCCCGAGGCAAGCGCCGTCTGGCGCATATCGATGCTGCTCAGACGGGGATAATACAGCTCGAGCGTGCCCACGCAATGCCCACGCACGGTAAGCGGTGCGACAATACCGGCGCGCAGGCGCGGAAAGTAGCCACCCGTCTCGGTCGAGGCATCGCGCGAGAACACGCTTTGCTCACCGCTGTTGATCACGTTGAGCGTAGTCCGCAGTACCACCGGGGTGCCCGCGGGGCATTTTGCCGAGTCCTCGCCCCAGCTCGCCAACACCTGCCTGCCGTCGGTAAAGCAGATGGCAGAGGCGATAGTTTCGGACAGGATGATCTTAGAGGCGCCCAGAGCAGCTTCGGACGTAAGGCCGCGCGACGTGTAGGCGAATATTTTTGATGCGATGGCGAGCGTGCGGTCGGTTGCGCTCGATGTGAGGTCGTCGGGAACGACAAAGACGTACGAGAAGAAGAAGCACAGCATGACCAAGCCGGCAATGACAACAACGGCCGGAACGGGATTGGGATTATCGGTTAGATCCCAGATGAGTAGCAGGATAAGCAGTGGAACGACAATACCGAGCAAGATGGCTTGAACCACATGCTGAGCGGTACGAAAGACCTTGGTAGAGTTGTAGCTCTTGCCCAGAATCAGCCTATTGAGATCCACTGTCATCTCCTTCTTACTGACGCACCCCATAGCAATAAAGAGGGCCGCAAGCGACCCTCTCCATTGCATTATGCAATCAAATACTGTGTTTTACATCAAGCCATCGATGAACGGTAGCTTAGGCGCTGTACTTGTTTGCCTCGCCGAAGGTGCCGCCCTCGACAATCCAGCCGTCCTTCATGATGACGTCCATGTTGTCGGTGTTGAGCACGTGGATGTCGGCGGCGACGTCACCGTTGACGACCAGCAGGTCGGCGCACTTGCCGGCCTCGATGGAACCGGTCTCGTCCTCGATATGGCACATCTTGGCACCGTTGAGGGTGGCGCAGGTGATGGTCTCGACCGGGGTGAAGCCGATCTTGTCGACGAACTCGTACATCTCCTCGATGGAGCAGGTGCCGTACGGGGTGACGAAGGAGAAGGAGTCGGAGCCGATCGTCATGACGACGCCGCGCTTCTTGGCCTCGCGCAGGCAGTCGTAGTTGCGCTGCAGCTCCTTCTCGACCAGGGTGCCCTCGTACTTGTCGTGCAGCTCGGGGACGTAGACGGGCGGATAGGTGGCGTACCAGGTGGGCAGGAAGGCGATCGTCGGGGTGAAGAAGGTGCCCTGCTCGGCCATGAGGTCCATGGTGCGCTCATCGATATCGAAGCCGTGAATCAGCTGCTCGCAGCCAAAGCGAACGGAATCGTAGGCAGCGGCGTGGTTGTTGTAGCAGTGGCTCCATACGGGGATGCCGACCATCTTTGCCTCTTCGACCACGGCCTGGATCTCCTCGGAGCAGTAGTGCTGGTCGCGGCCGGAGTCCCAGCGCCAGATACCGCCACCGGTAGCCCAGATCTTGATGGCATCGGGGTTCTCACGCAGGCGACGACGGACGGCCTTGCGCAGATCCCAAGGACCGTCGACCTGATCGCCCCAGGGGTGCGATTCCTTGTTGAGCTCCTGGCTGCAGTGGTGGGAGTCGCCGTGGCCGGCAACGCGGCAGAAGCCAAGGCCGGTGGCCAGAACGCGCGGGCCCTTGAAGACGCCCTTGTCGATGCAGTCACGGATCTGGATACCAAAGCGGCCGATCTCGCAGACGGTGGTGAGGCCGTGGGTGAGGCAGTCGTAGGCCTGCTTGACGGCGACGGCCTGCTTCTCGAGGAGCGGCTGCATGACCCAGTCGGTGTCATCGTCGGTCAAGTTGCCCGAGAAGTGCAGGTGGGTGTCGATCAGGCCGGGAAGGACGGTCTTGCCGGCGGCGTCGATGACCTCAACGCCCTCGGGAAGGTCCTGCATAGCACCGGCGTACTCGATCTTGCCGTTGTCGTCGACGAGAACGAGGGAGTTCTCGACCGGCTCGGCACCGGTACCGTCGATGAGCTTGCCGCCAACGATTGCATACTTAGTGGACATGGTTCCTCCTTATGGATCCATATAGTGGGCGAGGCCGCGTTGGGTTAAGGCCTCACAAAGCTACCCAAGTGGCGCCGGGTTCGGTGCGCGGAAGAGAGGGTCCCGCGCACCTGATCCGCCCCGGCTCGGCGTTACTTTTTGCGGGAATTGGTGAAGGCCATGAGGGCCAGGCCGACGGCCAGCCAGCCGATCACGATGCTCCACTCCACCATGTTGAGGGAGGCGGGAGAGAACGGAATCACGAGCAGGCCGATGATGATGGCGCAGGCAGCGATAGCGAGGGAGATGCCAAACTTGCCGCCGGGCACCTCGTAGGGACGAGGCAGATCGGGCTCGGTGAAGCGCATGCGCAGGCAAGCGAGGGCGACCATGCCACAGGAGAAGATGAAGGCGAGAGCCGACACGTTGGTCAGAGGGATGAGCATGTTCTTGCCCAGGAACGGACCGACGACGGTGATGACGCCCAGAACGACACAGGCAAGCTTGGGAGCGCCGGACTTGGGGTCGACCTCGGCGAACTGCTCGGGCAGCTGGCCCTTGCGGCCCATGGCGAGCATGATGCGGCTCGTGGCGCCGTAGAAGGAGTTCATCGGGCCCATGGGTCCAAGCGTGGCGATGACGAGCATGGCCAGGTACAGGAGCATGTTGATGCCCTTGAGGCAGGCGAGCGCGGGAACCGGGCTCTTAACGAACTCATGCCAGTCGAGGATGGTGCCAAACGAGTAGATACAGACCATGTAGAAGCCGCCTGCGGCCAGCAGGGCCAGGGAGATGATCTTGCCGAACTTGTTCCAGTTGAGGCCCTCGGCTGCTTCCTCAGCCTGCTGAGGAATGGTGTCGAAGCCGGCGTAGAAGAACGGAGTCAGAACCAGGACTGACACGATGCCGGCGAACAGGCTGGTGCTCTCGGTAGCGGCCTTGCCGCCGCCAGCGCCGGTGACCTGGGAGAACACGGGCATGGCGTTGTCCGGCGAGCCGGTGAACAGCGAGACGCCCATGGCGAGCAGCATGCCGCAGAGCAGGGCCTTGGTCAGGAAGGCCTGGAGCTTGGCGGCCGAGCTGGCACCGCGGAAATTGAGGAAGATGACGTAGACTGCAAAGCCGAGCGCGATCAGCGTCGGGAACAGGTAAACGTCGGCGCCCAGGATGGTGTAGAGCTTGACGGCGCGCAGCCACTCAAGACCGGGCAGGCTACCGAACATCTCGGACACGAGGGTCGAGATGGCGATGGCCTCCCACGGGCACAGGATGCCGTTGCCCAGGGCCAAAAGCCATCCGGTGATGTAGCTCAGCGTACGGCCAAAGCTACGATCGACATACTCGACGATGCCGCCCGAGATGGGGATAGCGGCCGTGAGCTCACCGAAAACAGCTCCGACGGGCACGAGGAAGATTGCACCCAAGAGGAATGCGATCATAGCGGGAACGGGACCGCCGCCCACGACCATCCAGTCGCCGACCTGCAGAACCCAACCGGTACCGATGATGGCACCGAAACCGATGGTGAAGAAGTTCCAGAGCGAAAGCGTTTTCTTCATGCCGCCGTTATCCTCGACTGCAACTTCTGCGTTCTTGTCCGCCATTGTTCCCCTCCTTTCCTGTTTGACGCCCTTGGCGTCACCCCTTGCGCGGTCCGTTTTGCCGCGCGCTTTTATTCCATGGCTTTAAGATACGGCCTTGGCGCAGCAGCGCCGCTCGCAGCTCGACCGAAGGCAGAATTGCAAAACGAGCGGCACCGTTTTTGGGACGAACGGCGGGAGACGTCATTCGTCTTGGACGCTTTCATCTTGTCTGCTTTTGAATACCTGTTGCCGTGACGCTTGGCGCGCGGCGCGGCAACGTTCATACCATTTGTCAGGCTTTTGGCGCACATACCCATGTGTCGTGCATCTTTTTATGTAGGATAGACAAGTTACACATGAGGCAAGGTGATTCGAATGGCATACGGATACAATGACGGCGACCAACGGCCACAAAGCGTGCGCCTTGCCGGCCGCACCACGTCAACGCCCAAAATCACCTCCGACAACGACAACCCGCAGCGCCCCCAAGAGCAGCTCGGGGCTTCTTCGCGGCAGCAAAGCCGTACCGTGCAGCAGTCAGACCGTGTGAGTACGAGCACACGCCAACGCCAGACCGGCACATCGCAGCCACGCCGCTACGATCGCCGTAAGACCGACTACTACGTCAAGCGCTCCTTTTCGCGACCTCAACGCGATCGCGGCAATTCCGCCCCTCACCCCGCGTCGCACACCACAAGCCACGCGCTTCCGGCCCGCCGCCTACGCCTTGCGCTTTGCTCCATTGCCGCCTGCCTCGTCTTTGTGTTTTTGGGATCCTGTATCTCCCACGGATCAGCCGGTCTTGAGCCCACTGCCGAGGACAAGCTGCTTAAAGCTCCCGTCGCGCCCGGTTACTCCTTTGCGTTCTCGACCCCACGCTCGCAATGGCAGGCCGGCACCATGCCCCACATCTACCAAATTGACCCCGCATGGTCGGAGCTGCCCTATGCCGGTGGCACTATTCGAGAAAACGCTTGCGGTCCCACTTGCCTCACCATGGTCTATATCTTTAAGACCGGCCACACCGATAAGACGCCGGTCGATGTATGCGCACTGGCCGAAGCCGGCAACTACGCCCCCACTGGTGCCACCGAGTGGTCGTTTATGACAGGCGGTGCGTGGCAGCTAGGGCTCAACGGAACACAGCTCTATAACGATCGCGAATCGATTACCCAAGCACTTCGCTCGGGTGCGCCCGTCATCGCCGCAGTGCGCCCCGGTACGTTTACCAACGTAGGCCACTACATCGTGCTCTACGGCATCGACAACGCCAACCAGATTGGCGTCTACGACCCCAACTCGGCCAACCGCAGCGCCCGCCGCTGGGGCGTCGTAGAGGTCCTCAACGAAGTCGAAGCCATGTGGGCCTACTACTAGTCATTGGGGACAGACTTAAATGAGTGGTCATTGGGGGCGCTCTTGTTTGACTAGTCATTTAAGAACGTCCCCAATGACTAGGTGAATAGCAAAAGCCCCGCAGTCGGAGCGGACTGCGGGGCTCATGAAGAGAGGCTAGTTTGTGGGCGCTTTGCCTGGCGCCCACAAGAGAGTCAGCAGAGTAGAGACTACTCGTGGATGCGGGTACCGGAGAGGCCGGCCATGGTCTCGGCGGCCTTGTCCAGAGCGCCGATGATGCAGGTACGACCCTTGCGGGAACGCGCGAACTTGATGGCAGCGCGGACCTTGGGCTCCATGGAACCCTTGCCGAACTGACCCTCGTCAGCCAGGCGCTCGGCCTCGTCGGCGGTGAGGTCCTCGAGCTCCTCCTGGTTGGGCTTGCCAAAGTTGATGGCGACATGCTCAACGGCGGTCAGCAGGAACAGAACGTCGGCGTCGCAGTCCTCGGCCAGCAGCTCGCCGCCCAGGTCCTTGTCGATGACGGCGGGAACGCCCTTGTAGCAGCCCTTGTTCTCGTAGTCGCGGACGACGGGGATGCCGCCGCCACCGCAGGCGATGACGATGAACTCGTTGTCGAGCAGGTTGAGGATGGAGTCAGCCTCGACGATCTTCTTGGGATCGGGGGAGGCGACGACGCGACGCCAGCCGCGGCCGGAATCCTCGACGAAGACCTTGGAGGGATCCTCGGCCATGAACTCCTTGGCCTGCTCCTCAGTGTAGAAGGGGCCGATCGGCTTGGTCGGGTTCTTGAACGCGGGATCGTCGGGATCGCACTCGATCTGGGTGACGACGGTGGCGGCGTGCCAACGCTTATAGCGCTTGTGCATCTCGCGGCCGATGCCCTGCTGCAGGTGATAACCAATGTAGCCCTGGGACATGGCGCCGCACTCGGGCAGCGGCATCTCGGGGGTACCGATGGCATCGTGGGCAGCGGCGAAGGCGTTCTGGATCATGCCGACCTGCGGGCCGTTGCCGTGGGTGATGATGATTTCGTTGCCCTGCTCGATGAGCCCGAGGAGAGCGTGGGCGGTGTTGCTCACGGCCTCGATCTGCTCAACGGGGTTGTTGCCGAGGGCGTTGCCGCCAAGGGCGACGACAATACGATCGGGCTTGCCAAGAGGCTTAGACATTGCTGGAATCCTTTCTGTAAAAGGCCTACAACCCATTAATAACCCGCGTCCGTGCGATACGCGAGTTTATTAAGGTTTATATTCTCTTTATCGCTCATTTTATTCATTTTGAAAATAGCGGAACGGTGAACGGTCGTTTTTATCCGCTCAGCGTACAGAACTCCAGCTAAGACATATCTACGTAATTTACGTGCGACTTTATTTAAATGAAGCGAGGATTATGTCGGATTATGCAAACTATATCTCTGCTAAACACAAAACGGACAGCGCAATATCTTACTCGCACTATACGAGATTCTATGCACATATAAGTCGAGTATGCACCCCTGCAAAAACAAGGGGCTTTTCATCCAGCAAAAGGAATAAAGAAAAGCTCCGAAAAGGCGGCAACAGCCAAGTCCCCCATCCATCCCCAAAGTGGCGCGAGGTTTCGCGGCAAAGCCGCGAAACAGCGAAGGGGACAAAAGCCCCCCACAACCACGTCCTTCATCCGCCCACACAATCCGAGGACGTAGTCGCAGCAGGATCTGAGGGCTAACCTTCGCGGACACTCCGCAGGACGAAAGAACCCCCGCCGCACGTAGTGCGCAGCGGGGGTTCTTTCATGTCCGAGGACGTCCGCGAAGGTTAGCCCTCAGATCCTGCGGTGGGAGACCTAGGCCTCGTTGTACACCGTCTTGAGCTTCAGCAGGTGCTGATAGCGGTCCATAGCGGCCTGCTCATTCTCCTTGAAGAGCTCCTCGGCGCGCTCGGGGAAGGAACGCGTCAGCGAAGCGTAACGGGCCTCGTTCATCAGGAACTCCTGATAACCGCCCGCGGGCTCCTTGGAATCGAGCGAGAACTTCTTGCCGGCAGCAGCCTCGGGGTTGAAGCGGAAGAGGTTCCAGTAACCGCACTCGACAGCCTTCTTCATCTCGGCCTGGCAGTTCTGCATGCCACCCTTCTTGATGGAGTGCATCTCGCAGGGGCTGTAGCCGATGATGAGGGACGGGCCGTCGTAGGCCTCGGCCTCGTGGATGGCCTTGAGGGTCTGAGCCGGGTTGGCGCCCATAGCGACCTGCGCCACATAGACGTAGCCGTAGCTCATGGCGATCTCGGCCAGGGACTTCTTCTTGGTCACCTTACCGGCAGCGGCGAACTGAGCAACCTGGCCCAGGTTCGAGGCCTTGGAGGCCTGACCGCCGGTGTTGGAGTAGACCTCGGTGTCGAAGACGAAGACGTTGACGTTGTGGCCGGAAGCCAAGACGTGGTCCAGGCCACCGAAGCCGATGTCGTAGGCCCAGCCGTCGCCGCCGAAGATCCAGAAGGACTTCTTGGTGAGGTAAGCCTTGTCGGCGAGGATCGCCTTGGAAGCGTCGCAGCCGCACTTCTCGAGCTCGGCAACGTAGGCAGCGGCAGCGGTCTTGGAGGCCTCGGCGTCGTTGACGGAGTCGATCCAAGCCTGGCCGGCAGCCTTGAGCTCATCGGACGGACCATCGGCAGCGATGATGTCCTGGGTAGCGGCGATCAGCTTCTTCTGGACGGCCTCATAACCGACGGCCATGCCCAGACCGTGCTCGGCATTGTCCTCGAACAGGGAGTTGTTCCACGCCGGGCCGTGACCGTCCTTGTCCTTGCAGTAAGGAGCGGTGGCAGCGGGGTTGCCCCAAATGGAGGAGCAGCCGGTGGCGTTGGAGATGAACATGCGGTCGCCGGCGACCTGGGTCACCAGACGTGCATAGGCGGTCTCGGCGCAGCCGGCGCAGGAGCCGGAGAACTCCAGGTAGGGCTGCTTAAACTGGCTGCCCTTGACGTTGGCCGCGATGAGTTCCTTCTTCTCGGAGACGTTCTCGACCATGTAGTCCCAAACGGGCTGCTGGTCCATCTCCTGCTCGGTGGGAACCATCTCGAGGGCACCCTTGGGGCAGACCTTGACGCAGTTGGTGCAGCCCATGCAGTCGAGCGGGGACACGGCCATGGTGAACTTCATGCCCTTGGCCTTGGGGCCCATGGCGTCGAGCGTGCGGGTAGCCTCGGGCGCGGCGGCAGCCTCGTCCTCGGTCATCGCGAACGGACGGATGGTGGCATGCGGGCACACGTAGGCGCACTGGTTGCACTGGATGCACTTGGTCTCGTCCCAGTGGGGAACGACCACAGCGACGCCGCGCTTCTCGTATGCGGAGGCGCCCAGCTCAAACTGGCCGTCGGCGCAATCGACGAAGGCAGAAACAGGCAGGCTGTCGCCGTCCATGCGATCGATGGGCTCGAGCAGGTTCTTGACCTGCTGGGCGATAGCGGACTTGGTCTCCTCGGAGAGCTCGACGGGGGCGGCATCCTCGGCGGTAGCCCAGTCGGCCGGAACCTCGAACTTACGGAAGGCGGTAGCGCCGGCATCGATGGCCTTGTGGTTGGCGTCGACGATAGCCTGGCCCTTCTTCATGTAGGACTTGGTAGCCGCGTCCTTCATGTACTGCAGGGCGTCCTCGGCGGGCAGGACCTTGGCCAGCGCGAAGAAGGCGGACTGGAGCACCGTGTTGGTGCGCTTGCCCATGCCGACCTTGGCCGCCAGGTCGATAGCGTCGATCAGGTAGACGTTGACGTTGTTGTTCGCGATGTAGCGCTTGGCCACGGCGGGCATGTGCTCGGCGAATTCCTCGTCGCTCCACTGGCAGTTGACCAGGAAGGTGCCACCCGGCTTGACGTCGCGGACCATCTTGAAGCCCTTAACGATGTAGCTGGGGTTGTGGCAGGCGACAAAGTCGGCCTTGGTCACGTAGTATGGCGAACGGATCGGAGAATCACCAAAGCGCAGGTGCGAGACGGTGACGCCGCCGGTCTTCTTGGAGTCGTACTGGAAGTAGGCCTGGACGTACTTGTCGGTGTGGTCGCCGATGATCTTGATCGAGTTCTTGTTGGCGCCGACGGTACCGTCGCCACCCAGACCCCAGAACTTGCACTCGATGGTGCCGGGGGCTGCGGTGTTGGGCGCATCCTCGGCCTCGGGCAGGCTCAGGTTGGTCACGTCATCGACAATGCCGATGGTGAACTCGCGCTTGGGCTCGTCCTTCTTGAGCTCCTCGAAGACAGCGAACGCGGACGCGGGAGGCGTGTCCTTGCTGCCCAGGCCATAACGGCCGCCGACGACCTTGATGCCCGTCTTGCCGGCCTCATAGAGAGCGGAGACGACGTCCTGGTAGAGCGGCTCGCCGATGGAACCCGGCTCCTTGGTACGGTCCATGACGGCAATCTTCTGGACGGTCTCGGGGAGAACGTCGACGAAGTGCTTGATGGAGAACGGACGGAACAGACGAACCTTGACCAGGCCGACCTTCTCGCCGTGAGCGTTGAGGTAGTCGATGACTTCCTCGAGCACGTCGCAGAAGGAGCCCATGCACACGACGACGCGGTCGGCATCGGGAGCGCCGTAGTAGTTGAACAGGCCGTAATCGGTGCCGAGCTTCTCGTTGATCTTCTTCATGTAGCCCTCGACGACGGCGGGAAGCTCGTCGTAGACCTTGTTGCAGGCCTCGCGGTTCTGGAAGAAGATATCGCCGTTCTCGTGGCTGCCGCGGGTGTGCGGGTGCTCAGGGTTGAGCGCGTGGTCGCGGAAAGCCTGGACGGCGTCCATGTCGCACATCTCGGCCAGATCCTTGTAGTCCCACATGGCGACCTTCTGGATCTCGTGGCTGGTGCGGAAGCCGTCGAAGAAGTTAAGGAACGGGGTCTTACCCTCGATGGCGGCAAGGTGAGCCACCGGCGAGAGGTCCATGACCTCCTGGACGTTGCCCTCGGCGAGCATGGCGAAGCCGGTCTGACGACAGGCCATGACGTCGGAGTGATCGCCAAAAATGTTCAGGGCGTGGGAAGCGACGCAACGCGCGGAGACGTGGAAGACGCCCGGGAGCTGCTCGCCCGCGATCTTGTACATGTTCGGGATCATCAGGAGCAGACCCTGAGAAGCCGTGTAGGTGGTGGTCAGAGCACCGGCGCCCAGCGAACCGTGAACGGTACCGGCTGCACCTGCCTCGGACTCCATCTCGACGACCTTGACCGGGGTGCCGAAGATGTTCTTGCGACCCTGGGCCGCCCACTGGTCGACATGGTCGGCCATCGGGCTGGACGGCGTAATGGGATAGATTCCCGCTACCTCGGTGTACGCATACGAAACATATGCGGCCGCCTCGTTGCCGTCCATAGACTTAAACTTACGCGCCATATACCCCTCTCCTCTCATATAGGTATACAGGCCCCGGCGATCGCCGGGATGTTGGCGTGATGGGATTTACGCTGTTGCTTCCAATCATCTGGCAGGCAGGCTCAGCAGCAGGTACGTGGCGTGGAGAGAAGACATGCCGAGGCGAGGGACAGCTGATGCGCCCCACAGACCCGACCGCCCGTCTTGCACATGACCGAGCGCCGCAAAGGCCGCATGCCGGATGCTCCCGGGCACGTCCCGGCGATGGGAAGCGCCCGCAACGGAAATCCGCATGCGGGTTTATTGTACCCCGCCGTCAAGTGTAATTTCGGCAAATATAGGCGGGCGGTAAAGGTTTACCTCGGGTGACCGCCAAGGGCCAAAATGGCCCCTCCATCCCCGGGCGACCGGCTCTGGCGCGCCAAGGAGTGTCCCCAGCCGGCAGAGAAAAGGAACGTCCCTATCTGCCGGCTAGAGAGCACCGAAGAGGATGGCGTAGGTAGTGGATTCGCCGAGCTTGAGCTCGTCGCCGGGATTGAGTTGGGCGGAACGGCCGGGCTCGACCTGAATGCAGACGCGCGTGGCCCCGTTTACCACCACGGTTCCGTTGGTGGACGACAAGTCCTCGACGTGCCAGATATTTTGAGCATCGCACCAGATATGGGCATGGCGGGCCGAGACATCGTCGCCGACGTCGGTAATATCGCCCTCACCAGTGGCCAGCGCGCCAATCTCAACACCCTGCTCACTCGGCTGAATCCAGCGCGGGGCGCTCACGACAAAACTGTTTTGCACGCGCAGCAAGCCCAAGGGGTGCGCCGGGGCGGGTTCGCGTTCGCCCGCAGTCAGCGACATGCCAAGCGAACGCGGCGTGGATGTGCCTCCGCCACAGGTCGCGTGTGCGTAGTCGATGGCATAGTTCACCGAGGACCGCACATCCGCCGAACAACCGACGGCGACAAACAGCACCAGCACGGTCTCGGCGCGCTCGGCGGGCATGAGTTCCGCCGCCTGGGACAGGCGATCGAGCGCGTTGCGATAGAGATTCGTGTCCTGGTGGCATTCTTCGAGCGCGCGTACCATCGGTTCACCTGCAGGACCGCACACCATATTGATCACAGCCGTGGAGTCCATGGGATTGCGCTGGCGCAGGGCCAGTTGCGACATAATACGCGCAGCCGAGGTACCGTATTCGGCAAAGTAGCGCTGCTGAAGCGTGCCGACCGGCGCGCGAACGATAAAGCGGGAAACCCAAGAGCGATCGGCGGCTCGGCTCTGCGGGCTGCGGCCGTCGGCGAGCGGACGGGACGAAAGCACCAAGCCGCACAGCTCGATATGGCTCAGACGCGCCGCGCGCTTAAAGATGTCAAACATGGCCCCGCATGGGGTGAGCTCAACTTGAGATGCCATGACCTAGGCCTCCTTGGTCGTAGAAATAGAATCGGACGATACTTCGACAGGTCCGCCAAAAGTACGGGCAGCTGCGGCTCCACCGGCAAGCGGAGTCGCCATCTGGGCTTTTGTGCGTCGCGGTGCCGAAACGGGAAGTTCAAAGGCAAAGCCCATCGCAAGCAAAAACCACGTAAGCGTATAGGTTGCAACCAGAGCGGCAACAAGGCCGCCCATCACGGCGCGTTGGGAAAATACGCTACATGCAGGCAAAACCAGCACCGGAACCTCGCAGGCAGAAAGCGCAAGCACACCCTGCAGGAACCCCGAGCGCCGATTGCGCGCAAGTGCCCCCGCGGTAACGCCGGCTATGCCTGGCAGCGCCAACGCCAGTGCGGCAATAATACCCGGTAGCGACCCAGACCACACGAGCGATCCCAAAGTCGCCGTCACGCGGGCGCCCGACGCCAGCAGCGCGGCCGAAACCACGACCACAGCCCAAACCACGCCACAGACGACCGTCGCGCCGACCATCAGCGCGCGACGAACCGCGCGGCCGGACGCATCCATGGGGCACGGCGTGAGCGGCTCGCCGCGGAGCGAACGACCGACATTTTGCGCATAGTGGTCACAAAACGCCGAGAGCGCCGCCTCGACCGCCGCCGGCTCGGGACGATCTTTTTGATGGCTGGACAGACAGGCCATCACCACGTCGAACAGCTGGGCATCGACAAACGCCAGCGCATCGCGTAGCTCTTCGGAATCCGGCTCAAGCCCTAGCTGCTGGGCCTGCTCGGCCGCGGCGAGCGCCACATCGGGCTCACGACGAAGCAGCTGAGTCAAATCACAACCGGGCGCATGGACACCAATGGGATAGTCGGGCCGCGTGTCCATCTTGAGACGATAGGGGCTGGCGATGTCGCGCGTCTTTTTGCGCGAGCCCGAGGTGCCCGAAGTGCCCGGCGCGGCTTCGTATGGCGCGACGCCGGCAATGAGCTCGTAAACCGTGCTTGCCGCGGCATAGACGTCGATCGCCGGCGACATACGCAAAGCGCGCAGGTCGGGAATATCGTCGGTGAGCATCTCGGGCGGGGCATAGGCAACCGTCGCGCGACGCAGCGTGGCATAACGCTCCGTAAACGACGCCTTGCCGCCGGTACCGGCCACGGCCGACGCAGGCTCGAGCGCCAGCGACGAGCCAAAGTCGATCAGGCACAGGTCAAAGGTGCCCTCGGCAAGCTGCCGGTCAAGCGGCAGGCGCGCCGTACGCACCATAATATTAGCGGGCGAGATATCGCGATGGACAAAGCCCTCGCCCACCAGGCTCATACGGCAGAGCAGATCGAACAGGTCGCGACCCAGACGCGCCGCCACAAGCGGCGACAGGCGTCCGGCATCGTCCACGGCGAGTCGCGAACGCAAGCGGGCAAGCGTCTCGCCCTCGACCCATTCCATGACAATTGCAGGCACACCGTCGACCTCGCCCCAGCCATAGAGGCGGGGAAAGCCCTTAAGGCCCGAAAGGGCGCGATGGCATTCGTATTCCTCGCGAAACGCCGCCTTGAACTTGGCGACCAGCGCCTCGTGAGCGGCATCGTCGTCAAACTCATCGCGCGTCGGCAAGATGAGCTGCTTGAGTGCCACGGCCTCGCCTTGGGCGTTGACGGCACGCGTCACGCGGCCGATACCGCCACGGCGCATGGTGGCATCGTCGGCAAACAGCATCGTAAAACGACGCAGATAGGCAGGCAGTTCGTCCTGACCGAGCGCAATGGCCGGCTCAAACCCGTCGACACGCGCCAGGCGCAGGCCGACCATGGGATCGCGACCGAGCGATTGTGGTGTGGTGGATGCAAGATCGGTCATCATAGGGCAAGCGCCGCCACGTTATTGTTGAAGTTACCGAGCGCGACGTCATCATCGCCGTAATGGCCGACCCATTGACATAGGTTGGTATAACAGCCCCACAGATTGGCATACTGCTGATACCACTTTGACCGGGGCGAGAATGTCTGACGACCGAACTCGGCTCGAATGACAAACATCTCCCCGACCAGGCTGTCGCACGGCCTGGGATCTCCCGTAGAGTTATAGGTCGAGACCACGTCATTGGCACGAGAAACATAGCCGTCGAGCATGTTGTACTTGGTCACAAGCCAACTGTGAATGCTCTCTTCCTCAGCAGCGGAAAGGCCACCGAAGTTTGCATCGTTGTCAGTGTTGCCGCCCGTCGAGCCGCCGTTTCCAGACCCTCCGGTAGAGGAACCCGACCCGGAGCCGCCGCCCGAACTCGACGAATCCGAGCCGGAGCCAGAAGTATCCGAGCTACCGGGCTTTCCGGACTGCTGGGCGTCCTGCCCCTTCTGCTGCTCGACTTTATTCACCGTTGCCGCCACGCTATTGTTGGACAACCGATCGATGATCTTGGTGTTGGTGAGCACGATGGTTTTGCCATTGGCAAGCGTGACTTCGTTGTCCGGGGCCTCGGCGCCGTCCGCGTCGCCGGTGCCAAACACAATATGCGCGACCACACTTGCCCAAGCATATCCAGTCGTGGTGCCCAGGTCACTTTTGACCTCATGCCCCACGCGCGGTTCGCGTGCGGCATGCGCCTGCATCATGGACGGCACGGTCATGCCATAGGCAGAAACGCCAGCTATGACCAGCACCAGCGAGCACGATAGCAGTGCGTACGCCCGCGGCGCCAAGCCCAGTCGGCGTCGCATGCGCACCGCGGCGCCGCGCTTTGTCTGAGTGCCACCGGGCCGCATGCGTTCTCCTCCAATCAGAACCACCCTTAAAAAGGGTGGTTTGCTCTTAGGGTATAACCCACGGGCCCCGGGCTCGCGTCTAAAGGCGCGGGCCCGGACTTCGTCCAGGCCTAGTGCATCTTGACCCGTGG
>CABUSL010000010.1 GCA_902494295.1 uncultured Collinsella sp. | reverse complement strand
CGTGACCCGCACCGGTAAGCGCGTTCATGGCCAGCGCGACATCCTCGACCGTGCGGCCAAAGGGACCCACCTGGTCGAGCGACGAGCCAAAGGCAACCACGCCGTAACGGCTCACGGCGCCATACGTGGGCTTAAAGCCCACCACGCCGCACAGCGACGCCGGCTGGCGGATGGAGCCGCCAGTGTCCGAGCCCAGCGAGAGCGCAACCTCGCCCGCGGCGACGGCGGCAGCGGAGCCGCCCGAGGAGCCGCCGGGCACGCGCTCGGTATCCCAGGGGTTGTTGGTGCGGTGGAACGCCGAGCTCTCGGTGGAGCTGCCAAAAGCAAACTCGTCCATGTTGGCCTTGCCCATGGGCAGGCAACCGGCATCGAGCATGCGCTGGACGCAGGTGGCGGTGTAGACGCTCTGGTAGTCCCCGAGCATGCGGGAAGCGCAGGTGGTGCGCGTACCCACGAGGTTCATGTTGTCCTTAATGGCCAGCGGCACGCCCGCGAGCGGGGGCAGCGGCTTGCCTGCGGCACGGTCGGCATCCACGCGCGCAGCAGCCTCGAGCGCAAGCTCGGGCGCCACCTGCAGGAATGCCTGGACCCCGCCCTCGCGCGCCTCGATGGCGGCAAGGGAGGCCTGGGCCACCTCGGTAGCGGTAAAGTCGCCGGCGGCAACGCCCGCGGCGATCTGGGCGGCGGTAAGGGAATCGAAGCTTAGCGCCATTACTCGCTCTCCCCCTCTCCCAAAATGGACGGCACGCGGAAGTAACGGTCGCGCGCGCTGCCGGCGTTTTCGAGCGCGACGTCGAGCGGCAGGTCGCGCTCGGGCTCGCGCAGGTCGTCGCCCATCACATTGGACAGGCTTCCGATGGGATGGAACGTGGGCTCCACGTCGGGCAAGTCATATTGCAAGACGGGCTCGAGCATCTGAACGGCGTCGTTCATGTAGGACGTCATCTTGGTGAGCTCGTCATCGGTCAGTGCGATCTTTGCGTACTCGGCGATGCCGCGCACGTCTTTCTCGCTGAGTGCCATAGGCGCTCCCTTCCGCATAACAGATAAACCGCTCTAGTATACAAGGCAACGCCGCTTGGAGCAGGTGCTTTACCCAAATGCAGCGAAAACGTAACGAGGGCGGCAGACTGGCAAGCGGCGGGCCGGCGGTTCTGCAGCGAAACCGCACCGTCCATAGCGAAAACCATCACAACATTCGACGTTTTTCGCCAAAATCGAGATTTTCATCGAATGTTGTGATGGTTTGGAAGTCCCGACCACCACAAAGGTGCCTGTCCCCATTGTGGTGGTCCTGAACGAGCCCTATGCCGAGGCCTTGCCCTTGCGGCGCTTGCGGACCGCGTGGATCACGATGTCCAGCAGCAACAGCACAATGGCTACGACCACGATGAGCACGGCAAACTCACGCTTGCCCCAGTGGCGGCCGGCCAGCGACTTTTGCTTGTCGACGTCCTTCTTGTTGTACTTGGTGCGCACGCAATGCACCAGCAGGCGATGGTCGTTCACGCCATAGGGCGTGCAGGTGACGAGCGTCACCTTGTCGGCGCCGGGCTCGATAGTCAGCGACTCCATCTCCTCGGGCAGCACCACCTCGGAGTCCACCATCTTGTAGGCGAGCGTCTTGTTCATGGTGTGCAGTAGCACCAGGTCGCCGGGCTCCAGCGAATGGATGTCGTCGAACATGCTCAGGTTGCGCATACCCGAGTGCGCGGTGAGCACGCAATGCGTCGAGGTGCCGCCCACCGGCAGACTCGTGCCCTCCAGGTGGCCGACGCCCGCCATAAGGACTTCCTCGCTCGTACCGTGGTAGATGGGCATGCTCACGTCGATGGAGGGGATCTCGACCCAGCTCATCATGGGGTCGCGATCAAAGATGAGCTGCTGGGCGTAGGGCTCGATCTGGTCGGCGGGGAGCTCGGTGGCCTCGCCCGCCAGCTGCTCGTTAAAGGAGCGCGCCTGGAGCAGGATGCGCTCGCGCTCTTCGGCAGACAGCGCGTCCACGGTGCTGGACACCGTGCTGATCTGGTTGAACACGCCCGAAGCCTCGAGCCGGTCCAAGATCCACGGCCAGGTCATAAGGCCCACGCCAATAAGGATGATGACGATGGTGATGAGCCGGTCGGCCCAGCGCGGCAGCCGCTTGCGACGGCGTTTGGGCTTTTGTTGAGGTTTGGGCTGAGGGCTTGAGCCGCCGTTGTCCGCGGCGTTATTGCTCTTCATATGTTTGGCGCCCTGCACCATCGCCGGTCACTCCTCTACAACTCAGGTTGTCTAAACAAATAATAACCGATTAGCGAGCTCCTGAGCCGGACATCGCAGCTAGGACCGAAACGCCGTCTACGGTTCGAATTTTTGGAGACCTTCTACAGCGCTTCTTGCCATGGATATTCCTTTCCAAACATGCAATCGACTTCGAGTTGAATTCGCTCATCGTCGATTGCCGCCAAAGATAGCGCAAGCGAAATGTCGTCGACACGGGAGGAGCCGGCAAACACGGGCGCATAGCGCCACACTTGGATCATCGCCGTTTCGTTATCCGGCAACTCCCTGTCTGCGACTTCGAGGTCGCTCAGTTTACGCCATGCACTTCTTAAGACGGCCTTTTGTTCCATGCCCGGTGCAGCGAGCATGGAACGCGCGGCGAGCGCCGTCTCCCCGGCGTCAACAAGATAGTCGATCTGCGGCGTCTTCCTTGCAAAAAAGACCTTCGAGACAGGCGAGGAGAGCTCTGCCATGTGCTCGCTGAGCAGAAGATCAACGGCAACAGGGAAAACGACGACACGTCGCTCGTGACGCTCGCGCCTCGCGAGCCCCCTGTCGACAAGCTCGGTTATGGCCTCACTCGCACGGCTTGCCGAAATCCCAAGCGCACGACAAAGGTCATAGGGACGATATGGCTCCTGGGCTGCTCCCCAGATTGCGGCAGCCTGCGCGTTGGGCGACATCTTGGTCGCGTGATTGCGAAACCGGGCACCGCCCCTCTCCGTGCAGGCTGTGCCCATAAATGGAAGAAAAGCCTGTCTACCCGGGCAGACAAAGGGAATCCCTTGTGCGACCAATGCTTTGCGCTGACGTGCGTCGGCATCAGGAAATGAAACGACAACAGGAGTCTCCGCGCGCAAGGCTAGCTGGCTATAGACTCTCTTAGCCTCGGGAAGCCCGACGCCAGTAGGCAAGCTTGCAAGCAAAAACGAAAAACCGTTTGCGTCAACAGCGCGGACCTCAATCGCCCGCAGATGCAACGGCAAGCGTGCGGATCCAGGCCAAGTTTTGGTCTTGGCGGAGAGGCCTAGTGCTTCTTGTAAGTAGATTAGCGCTTCGTTCATTTCCATCGTTTTCGTTTGATTCCAGTTTAACTTGGAATTATACATAATTTTCGGAATTAATGAGATTCCGTTCGTGCCTAAGCCTATATTTGAGTTTTCAGAATATCCCGGATCGGCGGGGCGATCCGGGATACAATATCAATAGAAAACGACGCACCCCGCGTAAATGTTTGGGAGCGCGGGCGGCCTAGTTTTCAGCTTTTGTTAAATGCCCGGGATCCGACCCCCGGGCATTCTTATCTGCGCTTGTTGCGGCGCAAATGCCTTCTACCGTCCGCACCGCGTGTGCGCCTACGGACCTTAAACCGAACTTCATACGAGTCAAGAAACGCGATGACGGATGAGTCCGCATCGGACGGTGGAGGCTGCCTGTGTTGTCCAAAAAGAACGGGGCAAACTCCAGCGCGGAGTCTGCCCCGAAAAGAGAATGGCAAAGCAAGAACGTCGATGGACGAGAAAAGTGTCCGCAAGTCTCATGGCCATCACATCCCACCTGCCAAAGGGATGGGTGAGCGAGCGTTACTCCTGCTCGGACTCCTCAGCCTGCTTACGGCTGCGGATGAGGTGCGCCACGCCGATGCACAGCACCGCGCCACCAGCGATCCAAGTAAAGGTCACGCCGTTGAGACCGGTGAGAGGAAGGTTGGAGCCCTTCTTGTTCCGAATGGTGACGGGGATGGTCGCGCCGTTTGCCTTCTCGGAGGTAACCATAACGCTATCGCTGGGCGTCACAGCGAGATTCGTCAGAGTGCCGTCTTTGTCGTACGTCGGCTCCACCGTAATGGTAAACGGAGCAAGGGTGTTGTAACCAGCAGGAGTATTGCATTCGGTAATCTCATACGTTCCTGCAACAAGACCAGGGATATAAATCTTGTCAGTGCCCTTGTTGGTCTTGAATTTTCCGGCCTCTTCCTCTTTGCCGGTAATGCCGCCATTTTGGGTCAGCCACCTATTATTCTTAAGCTCTTTCCCTCCCTCTTTGGTCATTTTAACTTGGAAGGTAGCTTCAAGTTTTTTGCCCTCGTTATCCTTTTCGACCTTGGTCACATCCAGGCGGAAGACATGGTCAGTAACTCGCTTCGACATGGAGGTGCCGGTACCGTCAACCATGGGGTTATTCGAATAGACGAGTTTGACATCATTGGTGTTGCCGGTGGCAGTATATTCAGCCTTGTCAGTCAGCGTTGCTTTGTATTTCACAACGACATTGGAATGCTCATCGAGAGTAGCATTCGCGGCCTTCGCAGCAGCCTTGAGGTTATCGAAGGAAATCGTCAAATCATGGCCCGTAGAATTCCCGGAATTGTCCTTGGTTTCCTCAAGATTTACCGTATAGCCATTTGCGGGCTGAGCAGCATCTGCACGAGGGATGGTAACATCTCCAATAGTAACTACGACGGAATCCGGGTCGGCATCCAGCCCAACAGAGAGATGGTCCTGGAACACATACTGGTACTTATCGTACGTGGCAATATTGGCCGCAACAGTACCAGTCAACTTGTAGTCGATTACCTGCCCAATCCAGGCATCGCCCAAGTTCTTCCAGTCACCCGTTGTAGCTTTATCGGCCGTCATGCCCTTAGTGTCATCGAGGATCTGCTTGCTGACGGTAGGAATGCTGGTCTTCTCGGTGACAGCTACGCCCTTACCACCAACAACAGCGAAAATCGGCGAAGTGCCGGTATTCGCCTCAGGATTCTGGGGAGTACCCAGCGAGCTTTCATCAGTCACGAAAAGATAGTAGCCATTGCTCGTAGCATTAAAAGTCTCGCCCGCCTTGAATGGGGTGCCGGTTTGAGCAACGTTATTGTCGATGATAGCTTTAGCTATCTTGTTAAGGACGTCATCCTTGTCAAGACGCGTGTTGGCAGAAGTGTTCACGTTATTTTTATCGCTCAACCAGTCGGCAATGTTCTGAGCGGAAGGATCCTTAGGAAGGCTATTGTCACCCGCTACATCCGTAATAGCCTTGATGATGCCAGCCTTCGCCGGCTCATTATTCTTAAGATTTGCGGCCCAGCCGACATTGGAAACGACTTTATCGGAGTTGCCTTCCCCATCCACGACATCAGCCTCGAAAATTTGGTAGGCCTTGTACGTCACATCGCCATTCTCAGAATTCTTATTGATCTTGATGCTATTGGTCGTAGTAGTCGCACCCTCAGCTGCAAACGCCATGGTCACCGGGGCCATGACTCCGCCGAAGCTCAGCGCTGCTGTGAGGCCGGCGGTTACTGCCAGGCGTGCGATGTTCTTGCTCATGCTCATCTTCTTTTCCTCCGTTTTCCGTTTGATTCTCATTCGATCGGTCATCATCTGTCTGTGTCTTAGCATCTGCTTCGCTACGTCTCGCCCCGCTCTCTGTGGGGCTGCCAGCTACTCTTTATGGCTGCCACCTCCCCGCTTGACCAGGAGCGCGACCACAATGAGCGCGGCTCCGGCGACCGCTGCGGCGGCCGCGGCGTACATTGCCATATCGCCAGTCGAGGGCATAAAGCCTCCGGTGGTAATGCTAGGGGGTGTGCCGGTGGGCGTGTTGATGAGCGACGCCTCCAGGCTGCCCGTCGACCCGTCCGCGCTGTCGGCGCGCAGGGGCGACTCGGCCGTGATGGTGAGTTTGGGCTTGGCGGCGGCCACCTGGTCGACGTCCAGGCCCTCGGCCTTGACCGTCACGGAGCGCGTGCCCTCAAAGGCGGTGTAGCCCTTGGGTGCCTTGAGCTCGCGGACCTCCAGCTTGCCCGAGTCCACGCCCGAGACGGTCACGCGGCCGTCCTCGCCCGTGGTGACGGTGGCCTTGCCCTCCGCATCCCACGTGCCGTCGGCCGCCAGTGTGCGGCCGCGGTCGTCGGCGATGCTCAGAACCGCCCCGGGCAGCGGCTTGTCGCCGTCGCTGCCGCGCTTGGTGAGCGCGAGATCCCAGGTGTAGGCGCACGCATCGTCGCTCGGCGTGCGGGTGAAGCCGGCATCGCCGGACTGGTCGGCAAAGGGAGAGCGCGGGTAGCGCAGGTAGACCTCGTTGGGGTTGCCCTTCGCGATGCCGTGGTTGCATGCGCTGTTGAGCGGCGCGTTGTACACGGCGACCACGCGGGCACCCGCGGTGAAGGCGTCGGCCCCGCCGAGCACGGCGATCAAGTCGCCGGTGCGCACGGTGAAGGTCTTGCCGTCGGCCGCTACCTTGGTGGCGCACTGGGCCGTGATGTCGGTCCAGCCCTTCGCGGGGTCGGTGCCCGCGCGCCCGTCCTTGCCGGCCTGGACGGCGTCGAAACCGCCGTCCGCGCCCGCCGCCGCGTACACGCGCATGCTCGCGGCCACCTTGGAGGGGTCGAGCCCCGCGCTCATGGTGTCGACGAACCGCACCGTATAGGTGTCGTAGGCCGTGAGCCCCGCCGGGACCGTGGCGGAGAGGCGCCAGTACAGGTCGTCGGCGACCGTGGCGTCGGCGGCCTTCTGCCAGGCGGCGGTGCCGTCCTCCAGCACGTGCTTTTGGACCTTGGGCGTCGCGGCCTTGGGCTTGACGGTGACGGCGCTGCCGCCCACCAGGACCATGATCGGCGCGGTGCCGGCCTCGCCCCGGGCGATGGCGTCGTCGTCGGCGACGATGAGCCAGTAGCCGCGGGGCAGCTCGGCCGCCGTGCCCGCGTTAAGGGCCACGGACACGGCACCAGAGCTCTGGAGGGAACGAGCGAGCTGTGCGCTCAGCGCGCTCGTGAGGTGGGAATCGGTGTTGAGCCACTCGGCAGCTTCCTGCGCGGTGGTCTGGGAATTGGGCATGCCGGTGCTATGCAGCACAGGCAGCGCGGCGTCGCGCACGGCGTCGCTTGCCCAGGCGAGGTTGGTGGCGATCTTGGCGTCGCTGTCGCCGTCGACGACGTTGGCGCTAAAGATCTGGTAGGCGTCGTAGCTGCTCGCCACGGTGCCGCTCACCGTGATGGAACCGGTCGAGGTCGGCGCGGCCTGCGCGGAAGCGGGGAACACAACCGCGCAGGTGCCGATCAGGAGGGCAAGCAGCGCAAACAAGATCGGGAAGGAGCAAACTTTCTTATTCACGACGCTTACCTCCCTTCGCATTCGCCTTGCGACGAATGTGCATCCAGGCCGCAGCAGCGCAAAGCACCGCCGCGCCGGCAAGGTACGTCAGAGTGACGCCCGACATACCGGAAAGAGGCAGAGTGGTGGAGTAGGTGTTGGTGAAGGTGGAGGCGGGAATGGCGTTGGGCGCGGCGTCCTTGCCGATGGTGTTACTCACGGTGTTGCCCATGTCGTCCTTCACCTGCGTGACCGTAGTGGAAGTGGTGAGGCCGGAGTACTTGCCGGTCTTCTCGTCCAAGACGGCTTTCACGGTGACGGCCACTTGGTACTCGGCCTTGGAGTAGCGGAGCTTGTCGATGGCATCGGCGTCGGGCGCGACCTCCTTCACCGTGTAGGTGTAAGTCTTGGCGCCCGTCGGGTTCGAAGCGTCGTTCGTGGCGAGGTACTCTTTGGAGAACGAGATTTCGCCAAAAGATGCCTCGATGTCGTTGACCTTGGTGGAGTCTGCGGGAGCGACGGAAATAGTCTTCGAGTCAGGCATAGGAGCGCTATCCTTATTTGGCCCCGTAGCCTCGATGCTGAAGTCGAACGCAACGTATTTACCGCTGGAATCCTTCGGCCAGTCCGTATTACGGACGGATTTAATCACCGGGATTTTCACGGACGTAACGGAGCACGAGTCGGAGATGTACGTAATGCCATCAACGATGTTCGGCTGCTCGTTCTCGATCCACGTAATGGAGCCGCTTGTGCTATCCACCGTGAACTTGTAGGTGTTCTTGTTCAGTTCGTAGCCAAACGGAGCCTGGGTCTCCGTGAGCGTGTACGTGCCCGGCAGCAAATCGGCCAATGTGAACTTGCCATCCTTGGCGTCGGTATCGGCCCAAGTGGTTTCGCTCGGAGTCGATTGGTCACTCACGGTCCAGGGCTGCGCCTCAGTCAAGCCATCGGCACCCAGTTTCGCAAGCTTCCACTCGGAACCAGCCAAAGGAGTGTGTTCTGCATCGTCCTTCTCCACCTTGGCCCAAGACACCGTACCGGTGATCTTGGTGTTGGCGATGGCACCCGTGGTGTTAGAAGGTGTGAACGGAACCTCGTTCCCGTTCTCATCCACGTAGCCCTGGACATAGTTCACCGACTCACCAGCATTGTTCATGGTTGCGTAGTAGATCTTGTCCGAAACCTGGTAACCCTCCGGCGCCGTCTCCTCTTTGATGTAATAGGTGAATGCCGGATTAGAATCCGAGATCTCCTTACTCGGATCGGCCTTCTGGTTCAAATAGTTGAACTGAAGCTTGCCATCAGTAGAAGCGTAATCGTTGGCAGCGCCATCCGTTACCGTAACGATGGGACCCGTCCCGTTCTTGGCATCTTTGACAGTGCCGTATATCGTCCACGAGGAACCGGGAAGCAGCTTAGTACCATCCGCAGCGTCGACCTTGCTCCATGCAATGGAGGAACCGTCCGGTGTATACGAGCCAGACCACGGGAAGTTGTGACGCTCCTGGTCCATATCGATAACGGAAGCCGAGTTACCCTCACCAAATGCTGCGGCAACCTTCGGGCTGTTCATTGAGAAATCGACGCCCACATAAACGCGACCGTTGGTAGTCACATGGTCGTCGAAACTTCCGTTGGGAACGAGAATCGATCCGATCATAGCCGCCGCAGGATCGTCGTCAGTCCACTTAGCACCGCTGGCTGTGCCACTGTATCCCCAGTCCGCGCGGTCCTCTCCCGCGATGCCGCCTCGAATGGTAAGGCTGGTGGTATCGACGAAGTTCCACATGATGGACTGGGAGGCCAGCGAGTATTTCGCGTCAAGGTCTTTCTTGGCGTACTGACTCTCGTAACCGCGAGATATTTCTGTATCTCCCCACCAGAAGCGCCAGCCGTTGTGGAACTCGACAGGATTAGTACCTGTAACGTTCACGACAATGGATGCGCCTTCGGGGATATTGGTGAACTTAAAGTCGACGCCGCGGTAGTAGACGCCATCCTTCCAGTTGGAGAGCTCGGAACCGGCGATGGTGAAGACCTGTTGCATAGAAGTTCCATCGCCGGTAAAGGTGATGAGTCGCTCGGTGTTGCGAATCTTATTGCTCGGGATTCCGGTATCGAGCGCACCGGAAACAGACTTGCCGCTACCATCGTCGCTACCATCGAATTTGAGTGTATAGCTTGTTCCGTCGTTATTGTACTTGTTGATGACGTAGTTGCTATTAGGCTCTGCAAAGCCGTTGACATCCACCCCGCCGGTATCTTCAAACGAGTCGAGCTGTTTCGATAGCTTCGAGAGGTATCCATTTGTACCGTTATAGCTCGAATAATCGCTACCGTTGACATTAGTCAAATCAACAGCTTTATTGAACAGGGTGCTTTCCAGAGCAGACAAGCCCTCGTACCAATTACCCTGCATTGTCACCACAGACTGGCGTTTATAGTCGCTATCGCGCCAGTATGTGATGGGGCCTGCGATTTGCGCGGTGTAGGCAAAGCCGGAAGGAGTCGCGCCCTCAAAAGGTCTCTGCTGTCCGACCCAAGCGCCTTTGTTCCAAGCGCCAACGGTAGTCTTCCCCGGCAAGTCGCCGCTGTAACCAACGCTCATGTTGGTGATCGCACTGTCGATTCCAGCCACCGCAAGCACGGTGCTGCCGTCGACAGGACGGAACTGGGAACCAAAACCAACGGTGCCAAAGCGGAAACCAGCGCCGCCACTATGATTATAGGGCCAGCTCTCTTTGAGTGGATTCATGGCAAGCTTGCCACGGACCACGGTAAGGCCCTCCGCCTCAGCGGCATATGAGCCGGTGGGGGCGTTGTCCGCATCAAGATCGATAGTGCCGTCGCTCGGCTTATCGCTCGGCTTACCACCGATGTACATGTCGCGGCCGACGTAGGTGGCCACGCCGGGATCAGGGGTTGAGACATTGATATTCGTACCGATACCGATAGACGTGGGAACGTAAATTCCCGGCTTCACGGTGGCCGTCGCTCCCGCTGAAGCCGCATTCGCACTCTGAGCCTGCTCAACACTATTTGAAGAGCCAGACTCGCCGCCATCGGTCTCGTCGCTATTCTGGTTTTCGGCATCCTCGCTGGTGTTACCTACAGCAGCGGACTCACTTGAGGAACCCCCCCCCATTACAGTTTCCGCGGTAGAAACTGTCTGGGCATCGTTGGCAATGGCCTGCGAGATCGGGGGCATGACGAGCGACAGTACCAGGCTCAACATGGATGCTCCGCACAAAACGCCTGCCAGTACACGGCGCGTCGCTTTTTTACTCTGCTTAGTTTTTTCTGAATTCGCTTTCATCGATGTCTCCTCCCCAAGAGACCGCGATCTTGCTCTTTCACTATCAAACGTATCTGCGCAATCTGTAATTGCGCACGCTTATAGTACATATTGTAACGATTGTTTGAACATCTGAACAAGAAAACCGATAGTTTTGTAGCGAATTCTCAATTCTCTTGACATTTACTCAGATTTACCTTCGTTTATTCGCTATCTATTTTTTGTTTCTACTGGTAATTTAGTTGCCCATCATTTTTTAATGGCATTAGATTTATTTGCACAACATTTTGCTCAAGAGCAAACATCCTGCTCACGGTCGAAAATCGACCGTGAGCGATAGGTCATTAACCGGGATGAATAGACTACTAAATTGATGGGAATATCTTTAACCCATCGGTAGTTAGAAGCGTAATGTTCAGACAACGTTATTTGGGTTTTCGCGCAGATTTTAGGCATCAATTCGCCCAAATCGCCTGAGGCCACCGCAAAGGTGCCTGCCTCCTTTGTGGTGGCCCCCCGGCGCTACAGCAGATGCTCCTCGATAAAGATCGCGATGCCGTCTTTGTCGTTGCTGGCGGTTACAAAGTCGGCGGCGGAGCGGGTGGCATCGCTGCCATTTGCCATGGCCACACCCACGCCGGCGTCGGCCACCATGCAGGTGTCGTTGTCCGCATCGCCAAACACGCAGATGTTCTGAAGCTCCATGTCGTTGAGCTCCGCCACGCGCACAAGGCCGCGCGTCTTGGACACGCGCGGATCCATAAACTCGTAGAGCCGCTGCGTGGTTTGCAGAGCCGCCGCCTTAACAGTGTCATCGGCAAACGTCGATGCTCGCTCAATCACCCGCGGCATTACCTCGGGCGCCATGGTAAACATCACCTTGGGCTGCGGCTCGCGCAAGAACTCGGCAAAATCGACCACCTGGTAGGGCACGCCGTCGACGCGCGACAGGTGCTCGACGCACGCGTTGCTCTCGGGCACGTAGAACACGCCGTCTCGGGGGCAGACGGGCGTTGCCGGAAGGTCCGCCATGTGCTTGCAGATGCGCGCGATGGTCTCGCCCGGCAGCGGATAGCTCAGCTCGTTGATGTCGTGCGCGCGGTCGATGACCTCGGCGCCACCGCAGCCCACCATCACGTCTACCAGGCCTTCGATGCCCCAGAGCTCGTACATGGCCTCGGTCGCGTGGGCGTCGCGCCCGGTGCACAGGCCAAAGAGCACACCGCGCTCGCGCAGGGCGCGGATCGCCGCCACGGTGCGCGGGGACACCGTGTGCTGGCTCGTGAGCAGCGTGCCGTCGATATCGCAGAACACGGCTTTGATGTGGCTGAAGGTGGTGTCCATGGGGGCCTTTCTGGGTTGTGCGGCGGTGTGGGGTGTATTCGTGAACGGCGTACATGGTATACCAAGGCACAGGCGCGGCCCGTCAAAGCAAAAACCACCACAAAGGTGCCTGGCCCCTTTGTGGTGGCCTGGCCGGAACGCAAACCATCACAACATTCGACGTTATTCGGCAAAATCGCGATTTTCATCGAATGTTGTGATGGTTTTTACTGCTTTGCGGCACGATCAAAATGCCGGCGTCCAAACAACAGCAACGCCGCGGGAACTGCCGTCACGACCATGCCCGCACCAACAAGCGTCTGCTGCACGCCAAACGTCGCCGCCAGCCACGGGGCAATCGCCAGCGGGGCCACGCCGGCGAACATATTGCCAAAACCCATGACCGAGTTGATGCGACCGAGCTGCTCGAGCGGAGCCGCCGTTTGCACGATAGTGTTGTGGAGCGGGTTAACGACGCCCCAGGCCACGCCCAGGGCAATCTGGCCGACAAGGGCTACGCCCACGTACGACGTTCCCACGTAGAGCAGGCTTCCCAGACCCACGGACATAAGCGCCACGAGCAGCGTTTTAAGGTTGACCAGGTGCGGCGGCAAACGGAGCGCAACGACGGCGCCCAGCACCGCGCCCACGCCCGAGGCCGACGAGAGCCAGCCCATCCACTCAACGCCAACGCGTAGGACATCGCGATAGAAAAACGACTCGAGCGGATCGAAGGCTCCGTAGCCAAAGTTCGAAAGGAAAATAATGCAGTAAAGTAGCGCGAGGACGCTGTTGGTGAAGACTGTCTTGATGCTGGTCGCGAAGGTTGCGCGGGCGGACGTGCTGGAGTTGGAGCTTTGTCCCGCACGCTCCCCTTCCTCTGCCGAATCGGCATCCGCATGCCCGGCGACATGGCTGGTCTGCGGCTTAAAGCCCCAACCGGCAACGAGCGCCAGCACGGTAAAGAGCATCATGAGCACGAACACCGCGCGCGACGACGCAGCCGCCGCGACAAAGCCGCCCAGCGTGGGGCCAACGATGATACTCACGTTTGAAAACATGGCGATGGCGGAGTTGACGTCTTTGAGCTCGACGGGGTCGTCGGTGAGATACGCCGGATAGGATGTGGCGATGGGCTGGGCGAACCCCATCACAAAGCCCAGGAGTACCGCGCCGGCAAGGACTGTTCCGGTCGCGCTGCCAAAGGCAATGATCGCCGCGCCGGTTGCCAGCGTGCCCACGATGCTCAGCAAGAAATGACGGCGCGGGCCCCAGGCGTCGAGCGCCGCGCCGCCCGCAAAGGATCCCAGGATCACGAAAACATTCATAAAAAGGACGGCCAGCGATGTCGCCACGACCGAGGCATCGTCTGCATAGGTGAGCGTTCCGATGACGCCGATAAAGTAGCTGGTCTGAAAACCGGTGTAGATAAGAAAGCGCATCGCCACCAGGCGCCTGGCCTGCACGGACAGCGATGGTTGAGGCTTTGAGAAAAGAGAGGCGAGCATGGAGACTCCTTGTTTCATACGAATGCGGACGGCAGGCATTCGCCACCGTCTGTCAAATCAATCTATCCGCATGAAACATTAAGGACGCATCAAGCCCCTTTTCTCCGTTTTTCGCCCGTCATGAACTACTTGGTAGATTGTAAGGCATGTCCCACACATCTACCAAAGCAAAAACCACCACAAAGGAGCCTGGCCCCTTTGTGGTGGAAGTGACGTTTGCCCAGATAAAACCTGCCGAAATAAACCTGTCCCTTTTTGGCAGGTTTTAGGCCAGATGGTCTTGGATGAGGTCGCAGATGGCTCGGGCGTCGTTGATGTTGATGGCTCGGGTCGCAAAGCCGGCGTCGAAGGCCTGACGCGCCAGGGCCTCGTTGCAGGCAAGGGCCAGCGTGTGACCGTCGACCAGGTCGAGCGAGCTCTTGCCGCGCAGACGGTCGACACCGGAGCGTGCGACCACGATGTTGTCGAAGCCCTCGGTCTTGTAGCCCTCGATGATCACCACGTCGACATCGTTGTAACGCGACAGCAGCTCGCGCGCGGGCATCTCGTCCTCCTCGCGCGTGTCGGCGTACTCCGCCCAGCGTGTGGCGCAGATAAGGCCCACGTGCTTGGATCCGGCCTGGTGATGGCGCCAGGTGTCCTTAGCGGGCACATCGATATCAAAGCCGTGATGCCCATGATGCTTGAGCGAACCCACGCGCAGGCCGCGGCGCGTGAGCTCGGCGATAACCTTCTCAACGAGCGTGGTCTTGCCCGAGTTTTGGTAGCCGATAAACGCAATCGCGGGGACGGCCGGGGCCGGAACTGCAGGCGCGACGGCGGCAGGTGCGCTTGCGGGTGCGTCGCCCGCGGCTCCCACGGACTCAACGGCAGCGGCCTGACGCTCAGCACGATCCCACACGCCCGAGCGGCCGCCCTCCTTGTGTAGCAGGCGCACGTCGACGATCTCCATGCCGCGATCGACCGCCTTGCACATGTCGTAGATGGTCAGGCACGCGGCACTCGCGCCGGTCAGGGCCTCCATCTCGATACCCGTCTTGCCCGTCACGCCCGCCGTAACCAGCACGTGAAAGCCAACCTGCCCGTCCGCGCGCGCCGGCGCCCAGCCCTCGGGCACGTCCTCGGCCGGCGTCCCCGCCGCAGCGATGGGCGCAATGTCGCACTTGCTCTTGGTAATGAGCAACGGATGGCACATGGGAATGATATCGCTCGTGCGCTTGATGGCCATGATGCCCGCCACGCGCGCGCAGGCAAGCACGTCGCCCTTTTTAGCGCGGTCCTGCAGCACCATGGCCTGCGTCTCGGGGTGCATGAGGACGGTGCCCTCGGCGATGGCGATGCGATGGGTCTCGGCCTTGTCGGACACGTCGACCATGCGTACCTCGCCCTTGGCGTCCACATGCGTCAGCTCGTCGCGACGGGCGTCACGGGCGGGCTCGGTGGCAACGCTGGCAGACGGCTGCGCGCCTGCAACGGCATCGCTGGCCGCAGCCGTGACTTTGTGGGCAGACATCGCGGCCCTGCGAGCGGCCTTGGTGGCATCGGCGTACCTGCTCTTGGCCATATGATCATCCTCCGATTTGGGACATAAATCGTTGCGTGCCCTCAATTATCGCGTGTTCCTGCGGTTTGTGGGCCACGGCATCGCGCCAAATCGAAAGTACCTGCATATCATCACCACGGCGCAGCGCCTCGCGCACCGAATACTCGGCATCGCTAAACAAGCACGGGCGCACGTTGCCATCGGCCGTCAGGCGCAGACGGTTGCAATTCGCACAAAAATGATTGGACATGGCGCTGATAAAGCCGACCGTTCCCGCCGCACCCGGAAAGTGCCAATAGCGCGCAGGGCCCGCGCCGGCAGGAGCGTCGTTGATGTCGAGCGGCTCGAGCTCGCCCAGGCCCGCCGCGGCGGCCCCGGCATTGATGCGCGCCCGCAGCTCGTCGCTCGGCACGGTGTCGCTCGTGTCCCACAGCTCGGGATTGAGCGCGGGCGCATGCGGGTCCACAGCGCAATGTGAGCTCGTGTGTTCGTCGCCGATGGGCATATATTCGATAAAGCGCAGGTGGATAGGGCGGTCGACGGTCAGGCGCGCAAGGGCCGCCACATCCTGGTTGAGCCGGCGCACCACAACGCAGTTGACCTTAACGGGCTCAAAGCCCCAGGCCAGTGCCGCGTCGATGCCAACCATGGTCTGCTCGAGCCGGCCCAGGCGCGTGATCTTTCCAAAGAGCGTAGGGTCGAGCGTGTCGAGCGAGATATTGACGCGGTTAAGCCCGGCATCTTTGAGCTGCGGCGCCAGCTTGGGCAGCAGGGCACCGTTGGTGGTGAGCGAGATGTCCTCGATCTGCGGAATCGCGCGGATGTCGCGAATGAGCGGGATGATACGGCGACTGACCAGCGGCTCGCCGCCCGTCAGGCGTACGCGGCGAATGCCCTCCCCCGCCACCAAGCGCACAAAGCGGGCGATTTCCTCGGCGCTGAGCAGCTCGTCGTGTGCACGGGGCGCCACGCCATCGGCCGGCATGCAGTAAATGCAGCGGAAATTGCACTTGTCGGTAACGGCAATGCGCAGGTAGTTGATATCGCGGCCAAAGCCGTCATGTTGCACGTGCCCGTCCACGCAGCCCTCCCCTCACGCGGCGTTTTATTCTTCGGAAAACATAATACCCCACGAGAGAATCACGCCGACACCCGTACGACAGGACAGGTCGCTTCGAGCAAGACCGGCTTCCCAAGCCCATCCTCAGCACAGACCATCACAACATTCGATGCTTTTCCCGTTTTTGGCAAAAAACGTTGAATGTTGTGATGGTTTGTCTGCCCACGGCACCCCGTAGAAGGGCCGGAACGCCCCTAGAGGCCGCCGTCCCAGTGCCGAATCACGAATTCTCGCAGGTCGTTCTGACGTTTCTGAAACGCTTCGCTTCGATCGCACTTAAGGCCCATAGCGAGCGCGATGGCGTTCATCGCCCGATGCAATTGCAGCTGATGGGCAAACTGAGTCCCGGTGAGGACGATCATCCTAAAGCCCAGCGCGCTCAGCACGGTCATACGCTCCGCATCCGACGCGCTGCGCTGTTTATCAAGATGGTCCGAGCCGTTGTATTCAATCCCCGTACCGCTCGCAGGCGCATATACGTCGATTTCGAAATACCCGGCCTTTGCGAGATATTTGAACTCGTTGGGAACATCGACCCGATGGTTGAGCTCAACCTTGGCGTATCCCAGCCCTCCCTGGGAACGTTTTGCTACGACCATGATTGCGGTGGCCGTCTCCATGGGCGACCGCGCGCCATCGTGCACGCGCTTGAGCGCGGCGGCCGCGCGTATAGCCCCCTGGCGAGATCGGTTCTCATTGCAATAGGCAATCAAGTCGGCAACGGTGTACCTCTGCCCCATCTCGATATAATCGCCTGTCGACAGATGATTCAAATGGTATCGGGCGCAGATTTCGTAGCCATATTCCAACTGCTCGAGCTCGCTCATCCACGAACCCGCCTGGACAAAGCACATGGCCTCATCAACCACCAGAAGGCCCTCTGCCACCTCGATAAGATGGCCTGGAGGTACCGGCGCCCCAAACACGTGGCACCTAAATCCAGCCGGCGTCGAGCGCTCAAAATCGAAGTTGACGAGCGTGTCGATATGATCGAGCTCTTCTCGTGGAATACCGAGCGCAACCAGATAGTCGGTAACGATCCCAACTGCCGTTGAAGCCCTCAGCCCCTTGGCATCGAGTCCCAATTTGGGCAGGCTCGCGGTCGGTTCCGCCTCGTTAGCAAGCGAGTCCTCATCGTATAGGCTGCTTGCTCGCGAGAGCGGCTCGGACGGGCGCGCCACGTTGTGGTACAGCCAGGCAGTCTTATGGGACAGGACGATCGGCAGGTCCATGAGCCCTCCAATGGAGTCGGATAACCAACCTTATTCCCCTGCCCACGGGTCCGCACACCTTCGTGCGCAAGAAAGCGATTCCACCCGGTCGAGTGGTAGAAAAACCATCACAACATTCGATGCTTTTCCCGATTTTGGCAAAAAACGTCGAATGTTGTGATGGTTTGAGGCGAGGTGAGGAGCATGGAGGGACCAAAGCATCGTGCTCGGGGCGTGACTTTTTCGCCCCACTGCCAACATAAACCTTGACTCTACAATCGTTGTAGGGTTTTCACTACACTGGTATGTAAACAGACCCAGCCAGAAAGCCCCGCCCATGGAACACGACCTCACACGCGGCAATGTCCTCAAGACCATCGCGGTCTTTGCCCTGCCTTATATGCTCTCGTACTTTTTGCAGATGCTCTACGGTATGGCCGACCTGTACATGATGGGGCAGTTTAGCGGCGCCGCCGGCATCACCGCCGTGGGTAATGGCGCGCAGACGCTCTATATCATTACTGTGACGCTTGTGGGCCTGGCCATGGGAACGACGGTCATCGTCGGCCACGCCGTGGGCTCGCGCCGCTTCGACCGCGCCGAGACCGCCATCGGCAATACCATCACGCTGTTTATGGGCGTCTCGGTGGTACTGGCCGTCATCTTGTTTGCACTATGCCCGCAGGTTGTGGCGCTCATTGGCACGCCGCCCGAGGCGGTCGAAGGCACCGCTGCCTACCTGCGTATCTGCTTTGTCGGCATTCCGTTTATCGCCGCATACAACATCCTCTCGGCCATCTTTCGCGGCCTGGGCGATTCGCGCTCGCCCATGTACGTGATCGGCGTGGCATGCATCATTAACATCGCGCTCGATTTTCTTTTTATCGGCCACATGGGGCTCGGCCCCGTGGGCGCGGCGCTCGGCACGGTAACCGCCCAGACGGCAAGCGTTGCCCTCGCGCTCGTGTGGCTCAAGAGCCGTCGCACGAACATCCACGTTAAGCGCAGCGACCTGCGCCCCCAGCCCGAGGTTCTCGGCAGCATTCTTAAGATCGGCGTGCCTGTGGCTGTGCAGGACGGCTGCATCCAGGTGGCGTTTATGTTTATCACCGTCATCGCCAACCACCGAGGGCTCGTCGACGCCGCCGCCGTGGGCCTGGTCGAGAAGATGATCAGCTTTTTGTTCATTGTGCCGAGTTCCATGGGCGCCACCGTCAGCGCACTCACGGCGCAAAACGCCGGCGCGGGCAAGGGCGACCGCGCGCGTCAGGTGCTCAAGGACGCCATGACGATCTCGGTAGTGTATGGCTGCCTGATCACGGTGCTGATGTGGCTGGTGGCACCGGCGTTTATTGGCTTTTTTGCCAAGGACGCTGCAGTTGTCGCCGCCGGTACCGGCTATATGCGCAGCTACATTTTCGACGCGATTTTTGCCGGCATCCACATTTGCTTTAGTGGCTTTTTCGCTGCATACGGCAAGAGCTACATCGGCTTTGCGCACAACGTACTGGCCGTGGCTCTCATTCGCGTGCCCGGCGCTTGGCTGCTGTCGAACGCCTATTCCGATACGCTGTTTCCCATGGGCATCGCTTCGCCGTGCGGGTCGGTTTTATCGGCAGTCATCTGTGTTATCGCGTTTACCGTGCTCAACCGGCGCGGGGCTTTTGACAAGCTGGTGGCGTAGCGAGGCGACGCAGGCCTGGCACCCCTCCCCGACCCCATTGAAAGGAGCGGTCCTGTGACCGACACGCCAAGTGAACATACTGAGGGCCTGCTCCGCATTGGCGAGGTGGCGCGCCTGTTTAACCTGAGTGTTGGGACGCTACGTCATTACGAGCAGATGGGCTTGCTGGACCCGGCACACATCGATCCGGCGAGTGGATACCGCTACTACGGATCGCGGCAGCTCTCCACCCTCAACACCATCAGCCACCTGCGCGTTCTTGACTTGCCGTTGGCGCAGATCCGTGAGTTTGTGACCACGCGCGATGTGGACCTCATGCAGCGGCAGCTAGCTCAGCAGCAGGAGCTCATCGAACGCAAGCGCCGCGAGCTCGAACGCGTGTCGCGCAAGATCGATAACCGGCTTGCCCTGCTGCACAATGCCTTGAACACCGAGCTCGATACCATTTGCACAATCGATACGCCCGAGCTTCGCTGCGCCGTATTGCGCGAACGCGTCAAGCCTACCGACGCCTATGCGCTGGAGTGGCAGATTCGTCAGTTGCAGAAGGGCCAGCACGAGACCTTTGTCTTTCTGGGCAACTTAGGCGTCGGGATTAGCGCCGAGCGCCTGGCCGCCGGTGACTTTGATGGCTACGACGAGGTCTTTTTGCTGCTCGATGACACCGATGAGTACTTGGGCGACGTCAAGACGCGACCCGCCGCGCGCTGCCTGACCATAAGCTTCCGCGGCACGCACGGGCAAGCAGCCCCACGCTATGAGCAGCTACTCAGCTATATGCGCGAGCACGGCTTGACACCCGCCGGTCCCTCACGCGAGATCGCCCTGATCGATGACATCATCAGCGACGACCCCGCGACCTACGTAACGCAGATCACGGTACCGGTTGCCCCGTCCAAATAAGAACCGCCCGGAAGGCATCGTGCTTCCGGGCGGTTCTTCAATTTGGTTATCGATGCGCTAAGCCTCCGGCACCTCACCGGTCGCAAGAATCTGCTCGAGTGCGTCCTCGTCCAGCACGGGTACGCCCAGCTGCTCGGCTTTGGTGAGCTTGGAGCCCGCCTTGGGGCCGGCGACCAGATAGCTCGTCTTCTTCGACACACTGCCCGAAACCTTGGCGCCGAGCACCTTGAGCGCCGCGCCTGCCTCGTCGCGCGTGCGGTTGACGAGCGTGCCGGTGAGCACGAAAGTCAGACCCGCAAGCGGCTGTGCGTCGGCGAGCTCGCCCGCCACGCCAGCGTCGGCTGCGGCTTGCGCGTGCGCGGCGCCCAAATCGACCTCGAGCGACAGGCCCGCCTGGCGCAGGCGCTCCAGCACGGCAAGGTTCTCGGGCACGGCCAGGAACTGCTTGACGCTCGCCGCAATCTTGGGACCGATGCCCTCGCACTCGGCGATGTCCTCTTCGCTCGCCAAGATGAGCTTGTCAATCGACAGGAATCGCTCGGCGATGACCTCGCCCACACTCTTGCCCACATGGCGGATGCCCAGGGCAAACAGCACGCGACCGAGCGGCTGGCTCTTGGACTTGTTGAGCTCGGCGATGATTTTCTCGGCCGTCTTGAGGCCCACCGGAATGGGGTCGCCCTTCTTGACGCCCTTTTTGCTGTTGGAGCTGGCATAGGTGCGCCCCGTGTCCAGGCCGGCGATGTCGTCGACCGTGAGCTGGTAGAAGTCTGCGACGTCGTGAATCAGCCCGGCAGCGATCATCTTGTCGACAATCTCGTCGCCTAGGCCGTCGACGTCCATGCAGCCGCGGCTCACCCAGTGGAGCAGGCGCTCCTTGAGCTGTGCGGGGCAATCGATGGAGACGCAACGGTAAGCGACCTCGCCATCCTCGTGGACCACGGGGCTACCGCACACGGGGCAGACCTCGGGCATGTGCCAGTCAACCGAATCGGCCGGGCGTTTATCGAGCACCGGGCCCACGACCTCGGGGATCACGTCGCCCGCCTTGTGCACGATGATAGTGTCGCCCTCGCGCACGTTTTTGCGACGGATCTCGTCAATGTTGTGCAGCGTGGCGCGCGCGATGGTGGAGCCGGCGACCGTCACCGGGTCGAACTCGGCGACCGGCGTGAGCACACCGGTGCGGCCCACCTGGATGCGGATTTCGCGCAGGATGGTCTGCTTTTCCTCGGGCGGAAACTTAAAGGCAATGGCCCAGCGCGGCGCGCGGGCAGTAAAGCCCAGGTCGAGCTGCTGCTGGAAGCTGTCGACCTTTACGACCACGCCGTCGATGTCGTAGTCCAGGTCACCGCGGTGCTCAAGCGCCTGGGCACAGAACTCGTGGACCTCGGCGGGCGTGGCGCAACGGGCAACGTTAGGGTTGACGCTAAAGCCAGCGTTGCGCAGCCAGTCGAGGAACTCGCGCTGGCTGTGGACGTGCAGCGGATCGGTATCGGCGATGGCATAGATAAAGGTGGCCAGGTCGCGGCGCGCCGTGACCTTGGGATCCTTTTGGCGCAGGCTGCCGGCGGCGGCGTTGCGCGGGTTGGCGAAGGGGTCGCGGCCCTCGGCATCGGCCTCTTCATTCAGACGAACAAAGCTGCCCTTGGGCATGTAGACCTCGCCGCGTACCTCAATGGTGCGCTCGCGGTCGGCGCCCATGTGGGCGAGCGCCGGCTCGGACAGGTGCATGGGCACATCCTTGATGGTGCGCACGTTGAGCGACACGTCCTCGCCCGTGGTGCCATCGCCACGTGTGGCCGCACGTACGAAGGTGCCGTTTTGGTAGGTAAGCGCCACACCCAGGCCGTCGATCTTAAGCTCGCAGGTATAGGTGACGCCGCCGGCACCGAGCGCATCCTCGGCGCGCTGGAGCCACGCGTCGAGCTCGTCCAGATCCATGGCATCGTCCATGGAATACATGCGTGCCATGTGCGTGACCGGCGTAAACTGCTCGCTCACGTAGCCGCCCACGCGCTGGGTATAGCTATCGGGCGTCACCAGGTCAGGGTAGGTGGCCTCGATTTCCTGCAGCTCAACGAGCATTTTGTCAAAGGCGGCGTCCGTGATCTCGGGCGCATCGAGCATGTAGTAGCGATAGGCGTGGTAATCGAGCTCGTGGCGCAGCTCGGCCGCGCGCGCTGCCGCCTGGGCACGGGCATCGGTCGGTGCGGTGGCTTCCGCGGTCGCGGGTGTTTCGGTATCGATGTCCACGCCGTCACCAAACAGGCTCGATTGCTCCATAGCGGCACTCCTTCGCTCGATTTCAAACGGATACAAGAGTACCACCGGTCGCAACGGGGTCGAATAGCGGTCTCAAACCGCACCGAATCGGCAGCCGCCAGACTGGGGTGGACAGTTAGTTCAGATACGTATAAATCCTAGAGCTGGATTAGACACGAACACCCCTGTTTCAACTAATTTGGGCTCCCTGAGACCATGTAAACGTCCCGCTCGCCCTCCCAAACACCCATTCAAACCCCATCCCAATCAAAAATTGCTCAAAACGCATCCCAAGCTGCCCCAGATTTATACGTATCTGAACTAACTGTCCAGACCATTACGAACCAGGCCTCTTGCCAGCCACAAGTGATCCGTTTTCCTCCGTCCCCAACGGATTAATAAGAAAAGAGGGGCTGTCCCGCGTTGATGGGACAGCCCCTCTGGCTTCGGCATGTGCGAAATGGCTCGTTAGTAACCCTGGCCGTAGCCCTGACCCTGGCCCTGCTGGCCCAGCAGCTCCTCCAGGTACTGGCGCAGCTGCTCGTCGGTAATACCGCCGTTGCCGGTGTCGGTCGAACTGTCGTCCTGCCGCTGGTTCTGCAGCTCCTCATCGGAGCCCAGCTCGACGGTGACCTTCTTCTCTTCCTTGCCGCGCATGAGCGTGATCTCGACCTTCTCGCCCACCTCGTGGCTGCGCAGCGCGATGATCAGGCCATCGGCGCTCGTAATCTCGTCGTCGCCCAGCTTGGTAATGACATCGCCCTCCTGAATGCCGGCCTTGGCGGCAGGACCATCCTCAACGACGCTCGCCACATACGCGCCGCTATCGGTGCTCAGCTTGTTGGTGCGGGCGTTAAGCGCATTGACGCTCGAAAGCGTAGCTCCCATGTACGGATGCACCGGCGTCTTGCCGTCGATGATCTGGTCGGCAATGTTCTTGGCGTAATTGACCGGAATGGCAAAGCCAACACCCGAGCTGGAGCCCGAGTAGCTCTCGATGAGCGAGTTGATGCCCACCAGCTCACCGTTGTCGTTGACGAGCGCGCCGCCGGAGTTGCCCGGGTTGATGGCGGCATCGGTCTGAATCATGTTGGCATAGATGGTGTTACCGCTGGTAGAGCTCATGGCCGTGGAACGATAGAGCGCCGACACGATACCCGTGGAGACAGACTGCTCGTTGCCGAACGGCGAGCCGATCGCCATAACCCACTCGCCAACGTTGAGCTTGGAGGAGTCGCCAATTTCGATCGGCGTAAGCTTGGAGGCGTCGGCGTCCTTGAGCTTGATGACGGCCAGGTCGCTCGAGGCGTCGTTGCCCACGAACTCGGCCTCGTAGGTGGTGCCGTCGTCCATGGTAACCACGTACTGGTCATAGCCATCGACCACGTGGTTGTTGGTGAGGATGTGGCCCTCGGTATCGAGCACAACGCCCGAACCGACGCTGCCCGAGCTGTCCGACTCGTCGGCAGACTGCGAAAGCGAGCCATTCTGGCTGCCGCTCGAAGCGGCAGTAATGGAAACCACGGAGGGCAATGCCTTCGCAGAAACGGCCTCGGCCAGCGTGGTGTCCTCGGAATCAATCGTAATCTTTTGCGTCGACGAACCCGAAGCACCCGCCGTCACGGCATTCTTGCCGCCACCGATATCGAGCGTACCGCTCATAATGAGCGCGATGACCAGCAGGGCGCCGCAGGCACAGCCGGCGAGTGCCGTAATAAAGATCGGCAGCTTTTTGGTCTTGGTCTTGACCACTGTGTGCTTGTTCACGACCTGCGCACCGCCCAGCGGCTTTCCGGTCTGCGTGTCGTAGGCCTGCACGTAGGGAATGTTGCTGTCGGCAGGCGTCGACTCCACCTGCACGCGCGGCTGCTGCTGGGTCTCGCCGGCGTTACCCGCATCCTGGGGACGCTGGGAATCGTACTCGCTCATAGCTGCGATCCTTTCGTCAAATAACCAAAGGCCCGCCAAACATGTGGCGGGCCATCATTGTTCACGTTGAGTTGTACCCCAATATGCGGGCGTACGTGTATGAGAACGCAATCTTTTAGGAAGGCTTAAGTTCTGTTGCAGGCCCGAAAGGAACCCGCATCTGCGTCAAAACCACTACAAAGGCGCGTGTCCCCTTTGTGGTGGAAATCTAGTCCTTAAACAGATAACCCACGCCGCGGACGGTGGTGATGTGTGCCGCGATCTGCGGGCCCACCTTGGAGCGGATGCGTCGGATGTGCACGTCGACGGTGCGCGTGCCGCCGCAGTACTCAAAGCCCCACACGCGGTGCAGCAGCACTTCGCGGCTGTAGGCACGGTTGGGGTGCGTCGCCAAAAAGCTCAGCAGCGAGTACTCCATCAGCGTCAGGTCGATAGGCTCATCATCGAGCGTCACCTGGTAGGTAGCCAGGTTAATCTCGAGGTTATCGATGTTGAGTACATCGTCGGCGGTGACGGTCTCCTCCTCGCCCATCAGGCGCTGCGCGCGAGCCTTAAGCTCGTTGGGCGTCGCCGTGGGGCATACAAAGTCGGCATGCGCGTGATTGGGCAGACGCAGGGTGCCGAGCGCCTCGTCGTCGACAATCACCAGCATGGGAACGCCGCCGCGATCGTCAAGCCACTTGGCAATCTGATCGATGCGGTCGCTGCGGATGCCATCGGAATCGAGGATCAGCAGGTCAAAGTCGTGCGCCGCAGTCGGCGAATCGGGGGTTGCCAGGCTCACCTCGACACCCAGGGTAGTCGTCAAGCTGCGGGCAAACTCGTGGAAGCGCGTCGTGCGCGCCATGAACAGGGCACTCTTTTCGGACATATCGGCCTCCAAAGAAATGAGCTCAATCGTACTGGAACAAGCCAGCGCGATTAGGAGTTCGCCAGGTAGTGCTTGATCTCCCACTCGGTGATCGTAGACTCGAACTTATGCCACTCGTCGCGCTTCTTTTTGAGGAAGAAGCTGTGGATGTGCTCGCCGAGGGCATCCTTCATAAACTGCGAGTCCTCAAACACGTCGAGTGCCTCTTTGAGCGAGCGCGGCAGCGGCGTGTAGCCGGCCTCGACCATCTGACGGTCGGTAAGCTTGAGCGTCTCGGCCGTGGCCTCGGGCGGGAGCTCCAGCTTGCGCTCGATGCCGTCCAGACCGGCCGCCAGCGTGACGGCGTTGACCAGGTACGGGTTGGCCATGGGGTCGGGGCTGCGAAGCTCGATGCGCGTGGACAGCTGCTTGCCGGGCTTGTAGACCGGGATGCGAACCATGCTCGCGCGGTTGCGCAGGCCCCACGTGGCGTACTGCGGCACGGAGTCGCCGCCCGTGGTGATGCGCTTGTACGAATTGACCGTGGGGTTGGTGATGGCGCTGATCTCGCGCGCGTGCGCCAGGATGCCGGCCATGTAGTGCTTGGCGATATCGGAGAGATGGTACTTCTCGTCGTCCTCGCCCCAAAAGACGTTGTTGCCGTCGTGATCGAATAGCGACTGGCACAGGAACATAGCGCTGCCGTCCTCGCCCGCCAACGGCTTGGGCATAAAGGAGGCGTGGCACCCGCTCTCGTAAGCCTGCTGCTTAATGATGAGTTTGGCCGTGGTGATGGCGTCGGACATGCTCAGGGCCTCGGCGTGGCGCAGGCTCATGCCGTGCTGCGAGCGACCGGCGGCGTGGAAGGTGTACTCCACGGGCACGGACATCTTCTCGAGCGTGAGGACCGTGTTGCGGCGCAGGTCGCGAGCGGCATCGCTCACCGAAAGATCGAAGTAGCCCACGTTGTCGAGCGGCTCGGGGGTGTGCTCGTCGGGGAAGTAGTAATACTCCAGCTCGGCGCCCACGTTGAGCAGATAGCCAGCTTTCTCGGCCTTGCGGAACATGCGGCGCAGGGCGTCGCGCGGGTCGCCGGCAAACGGCTTGCGATCGGGAGTGCACACATCGCAGAACACGCGGGCGACGCCGTTGTGGCTCGGACGCCACGGCAAAATCTGGAAGGTCGAAGCATCGGGAAACGCCAGCATGTCGGCTTCCTCGGGCGTGGCAAAGCCCTCGATGGCGGAACCGTCAAAGCCAATACCCTCCTCAAAAGCGACCTCGAGGTCCTCGGGGCTAATGGCAAAGTTCTTGAGGCGGCCGAGAATGTCGACAAACCACAGACGCACAAAGCGGATGTCGCGCTGCTCTACAGAGCGGAGTACGTAATCGATGTTCTGCTGGTTCATGTCGCTCCCCTTTCTTTCGGGCGGGTTTCGACTGGTCTATATCGCAGATACTATCGCAGAAAAATGTTTCCGCAGGGTTAAAGCGTATCAAGCGCTCAAAAAACGTGTGCGAACAGGCAGTTACGAACGAGCGGCTAGCGTTCAGATTCGGAGACAATTTGTCTACAGGCTCGTTCCAGCGTAGGGAACTCCTTCGTCGCTGCATCCCAAACAACCGAGCGGTCGACATTGCCGTAATCATGCGCAAGATAATTTCTCATGCCGACAATTCCACGCCACTCAATTTCGGGATGAAGCCGCTGCGAGCGTTCCGACAACTTGCCCGCTTCTTCCGTCACCCTAAGCGCACACATCAAAAGGGAGTCCGCCAACGCCCTCGTCCGCACGTCATTCGCATGCAGAAACTGGTCCTCGGTGATATCAAAAGCCTTGATGCGCTCGTTCGTTTCAGAGATGGCTTCCAAAACCTCTTGAGCGCGGAGACCGTCTGACTTACGCGCGATCATAAAGGATCACTCCTTCGCGCTCGATTACCGCGGCAAGATCGTCATCAAGATGGTCGCTCGAGACGAGATCAACCTGCCTCCCGGTTTCTTTGCGCACCGCCTCGCCAAATGCCGACAGCGCGAAAAGACCAAAGCCCTGCTCGCGATCGACTTCGAGACGCAAGTCAATATCACTATCGACATGCGCCTCGCCACGGGCATACGAACCAAAAAGAATCACGGTTTTGATGGCGGGAATCGAGCTGGCTGCCTCGCGGACGGCGGACTCAATCTGGGCAATATCCAAAATGTCTGCGGCGACGTTTTCGCTCGCAGAGTTTTTACCAAGTGAAGGAACAAACGGCAGCGAGCGCTCGCGCAACATCTGCCTCATGAACATATTGACCGCAACGGACGAAGTCATGCCGAGTTCTTCGCACAGCTCCGCAAATGAATCTTTAATTGACGAGTCTACCCGCACACTCAACACAGACGCAGCCATGGATACCTCCTGTATGACATTGTCTATATATTATCATACATGCTAGCGCGAGGTTGAAGCGCGGTGTTCGATGTGGCCGGGAATCTCGATGCGCTTGGGGGCGAGCTTTGCGGCCTCGCCCACGGTGGTGGTAACAACGTCGATGCGCTCGGAAAGGCGCTCGACTACGCGCTCGGCAATGGTGAGGGTGTCTTGCGCGGCCGTGGTGACGCCGCCAAAGAGCACATGGTTCCAGGGGTAGTCGTCAAACGTCGCGATCTTGAGCCCTGCCGGCAGCGAGGGACCAAGCTGTGCCAGTGCCTCGGTCAGGCGCAGAAAGACCAGGCCGTTGACGGCAATGAGGCCGAGCTTTTTACCTGCATAGCCGCGGATGGTCTCGTCCAAACGGCCAACGCCCGTGGCACCGCCATCGGCCAGGGCAACGACCTCGCCCGCAAGACCGCGGTGCAAAAGCTCGTCGGTAAAGGCCTCGGCGCGCTTGCGACGCACGGGGCTGTCGTCGCTTGCCTCGGTGAGCAGGCACAGGCGCTCGCTGCCAGCGGCGGTCAAGGCGTCTACCAGGCCGGCGACCAGCTCACGGTTGTTAGATGTCACCAGATCGACACCGCCGTCGGCAACGTCGCGGTCGAGCAGCACAACGGGCAGGCGCCCCGCGGCCGCGGCGATCGCCTTGTCGTTGCCTCCGCAGGTGTTGACGACCAGGCCGTCCACGCCGGCATCGATAAGTCTGGTGAGCGACTCGGCCTCCTTGGCGGGATCGTTGCCGCTAATGGCCGTCATGAGCGAGCAGCCGCGCGCGGCGGCACTGGCGGAAAGGCCCTCGAGCATAGCGCTGGAGAACGGGTTGGCGATGTCGGCCAGGATCACACCGATGAGGTTGGTGCGCGAGCTGCGCAGATTGCGCGCGGCAGCACGTGGGCGATAGCCGGTGCGCTCGATAACCGCCGCGATGCGAGCGCGGGTTTCCTCGGTCATCTGCCCGGGGCGGTTGTTGAGATAGCGCGAGACCGTGGCCGGGCTCACGCCCGCCTCGGCGGCAATGTCCTTGATTCTCATCTGCGCCATGGCGCACCCCGTTTCCCAATTGTCAGCAGTCTGAGCCATTTTAGGCATTTTTTTAAAAATCTCGCTTGCAAAACGCTGTAGGTGAGTATACTACAACTCGAAACGAAACCGATTTCGTAAACCGATTTCGGCAAGCGTTGGCGCGGAGGTGCAAAGATGTACCCTACCGTCTTGGCACCTCCGCGCCAACGCCATATCAAAGGTGTACGCACGAGCAAGAAGGAGCTGCGCGACCATGGGTAAAACGGTTCTTACCTTCGGCGAAATCATGATGAGGCTCTCGCCCAAAGATCATCTGCGCATTGAGCAGGCAACCGAGTTTGACGTCCGCTACGGCGGCGCCGAGGCCAACACCGCGCTTTCCCTGGCCTACCAGGGCGACAAGACCGCTTACGTCTCCGTTGTTCCGGCCAACCGCCTAGGCGAGTGCGCGCTGCGCTCGCTGAAGGCCTACGGCGTCGACACAACGCGCGTCGTGCGTCAGGGCGACCGTCTTGGCTCCTATGTGTTTGAGGTCGGCGCCTCGCAGCGCG
>CABUSL010000009.1 GCA_902494295.1 uncultured Collinsella sp. | reverse complement strand
GAGATGTTGCTGGCGATGGTGCCGCCAATCTGCACCGCAGCTCCCTCGCGACCGGCCGATCCGCCCGTTAGGTGCGTGAGCGTGGAGCAGACGAAAGTGAGGACGGCCATGCGCATATGGATGAGGCGTGTGCCCAGAGCGGAGTCGATGACCAGGTTGTTACCGCGTTTGGCGGCAAGACCGTGGTTTTTGTACACCCATGCGGTGGCAACGCCCACAACGGGAAGCAGTGCGTAAATCCACGCATGGCGCTCGCGATAGTCGGTCGCGATATTCAGCGAGGCCAAAAACGCCCAAGCGGCAACGCCCATGGCGAGCGAGACGGTGACGACGAGTACGAGCAACTTGGCGCTCGCGAGTAGGTTGCGGACGTTGCGGCGCGTGTCGGCGGCCAAGAGATGCTCGGAGCGGGTGAGCTGATGCCTGCCTGCCATGATGACGTCGTTCAGGGAGAAAAAGCCGCCGTCGTCGAGCGGCTGGGAATGATCCTGCGTTTCGTTTGCGCTTTCGGTTTTGTCGTTATGAGCCATACGTTCCTCTTTTAGGTTGCAACGCAAGCATTATAAAACGCGGTAAACGCGACGAGCCGGTGGGTTGGTTTCCATTCTGTTTCGCGGCCTGCAACCGACAGGTATATTTGCGGGTACAGGCCAAGTCGCGGTCGTGCGTCTGGGGATTATACTGAGACAAGCATAAAGAATCGGCGCCCCTGTTGTGCGCCGTGGCATTAAGAGGTGCATATGGCAGAGAAACTCATTCCGCTGGAGGACGCGCAGTCGATTGTTCTGTCGCACGTTGCTCCGACCGATCTCATCGAGATTCCCGTGTGGCAGGCGGCTGGTTTTCCCTTGGCCGAGGACGCGGTGGCCGATATCGACATCTCGCCGTTTGCCAACAGCGCTATGGACGGATATGCCGTGCGCTCGGCGGACTTGGCGCAGGCGTCTGGTGAGGCGCCGGTGACGCTCGACGTTATCGGACACGAGGCTGCGGGCCATGTGTTTGAGGGCGCTCTTGGCCCGGGCGAGACGGTCCGCATCATGACGGGCGCACCGGTACCCGAAGGTGCCGATGCCGTGGTGAAATACGAGATCGTCGACGTGCTCGACGGCGATGGCAACGAGGGCTCGCACGTTCGCTTTTCGGCGCCGGCCAAGGTAGGGGAGAACGTTCGCTCTGCTGCCGAGGAGGCCCATGCCGGCGATGTTGTGATGCACGCCGGCGAGGTTGTGGCTCCGGCCGGCGCCGGCCTGCTGGCGAGCGCCGGGTATGCGAGCGTGAGGGTGCATGCCGCCCCGCGCGTGGGCATCATCTCGCTGGGGACGGAACTGGTCGCGTCGAGTGAGCTGCCGGCGCGCGGGCAGATTCGCGACTCCAACTCTTCGGCGTTGATGGCCGAAGCACTCGATGCCGGCGCCGAGCCCGTGTTCTACGGCATTGCGCCCGATGATGAGCAGGCGATCGCCGAGCTGGTGCATCGTGCCGTGCAGGAGTGCGACTTTGTCATTACGAGCGGTGGCGCCTCGGCGGGCGACTACGACTACGTGACGGCGCTCGTCCGGCGCGAGGGCGAGGTGCTGTTCGATCGCATCTCGATGCGTCCGGGCAAGGCCATCACGTTTGGCTTGCTCGGGGGTAAGCCCTACCTGGGGCTTTCAGGCAATCCGGCCGCGGCGTATGTGGGCTTTGAGATGCTCGCCCGCCCGGCGATTCGCAAGATGCGCGGCTTTGCCGAGGGTGCACGTCCCGTGCAGCAGGCGACGCTCACGCATGGCGTGAAAAAGCGACAGCATCGCCGCTTCTTCGATCGCGCCACGGTTTTGCGCGACCCTGAGACCGGTGAGTTGTTGGTGACCGAGGCCAAGACGCAGAATTCGGCGCTGCTCGGCACGATGCAGCGGGCCAACTGCCTGCTGCGCATTGACGAAGGACCGTGCGACCTCAAGGCGGGCGACGTCGTGGATGTCGTGCGCGTCGACCTGCTCGAGGGCACGGTGCTATAGGAGGAATGCTATGGAGTTGAAGATTTCGATCGTGACGTGCTCGGATACGCGCGATCTTGCCCAGGACGAGGCTGGAGCCGCACTCGAGGAACTTATCGAGGCGCAGGGCTGGACGGTCGCCTCACATGTGGTCGTGCGCGACGACGCCAGCGAGATCGGTGATGCCATTGTGGAAGCCGCCGATGAGTGCCACGCCAATGTCGTGCTCACCTGCGGCGGCACGGGGCTTTCGATGCGCGATGTGACGCCCGAGGCGACGCGTGCCGTCTGCGACCGCGATGTGCCGGGTATTGCAGAGGCAATCCGCGCGTATTCGATGACCAAGACGCGCCGCGCTATGCTCTCGCGCGCTATTTGCATGCAACGAGGTCATACACTTGTCGTAAACTTTCCCGGTTCTACGAAGGCCGCCCGCGAAAGCTGGGAGGCCATAGCAGGCCAGCTGGAGCATGCGGCTCGGATGACAGCGGGCGGCGGACATACCAACTAAGCGGTTTAACTGCGGCGGGGCGACCTGAACGGCTGCTCCGCCTTTATTTTCCGCTGAAGCGATGCCGAGGTGCACGGTAATTCGAAACTATATTCTCTGACGAGAATAATTTCTCACTATCATTATTCGCGCAGAAGTATAATCTGATTGCAGATTAAAGCCCGCGGTGGGGTACCCGGGCACAAGGTCTGAAAGGGTTGAACATGTTCGATATGGTTTCTCGCCGCGGATTCGTCTCGCTTTCTGCTGTCGCCGCTGCCGGCCTTGGGCTTGCCGGCTGCTCCGGCAACAAGGAGCCTGAGTCGACCGGTTCCGATGCCGGCTCCGCCAAGATTTCGTCCAAGAAAGCTGTCGAGCTGCAGGTCTTTGCCGCCAACTCGCTCGAGAAGGCTCTGCCCGATGTTCAGGAGCTTTACACCGAGCAGACCGGTACCATGTTTGCCGACACGCAGTTTAAGGCGTCCGGCGACCTTGTCGAACAGATGCGCGCCGGTGCCGCCGTCGACGTGCTCATCACGGCCTCCAAGGGCACCATGGACGACGCCGAGGCCGCCGAACTCGTCGACGCCGACACGCGTGAGGACATGTTCGTCAACGACCTCGTGATCATTCGCGCCGAGGGCTCCGACACCAAGGTCGAGGCCATCGCCGACGTCGCGAATCTGGACGGCAAGATCGCCATCGGCGACGCCAAGACCGTTCCCGCCGGCAAGTATGCCAACCAGGCCCTGGCCTCCGTGGGCCTCTACACCGGCACCGAGGGCGACGACGGCGAGTATGCTCCCGAGATCGCCGACAAGGTCGCGCTGGCCGACAAAGTTGGTACCGCCGCCGCTTATGTGTCCACAGGCGACTGCGTGGCAGGTTTTGTCTACAGCTCCGATATCTTCCGCTACGACGGCATCGAGGAGGCCTTCGTGTGCCCCGAGGATTCGCACAAGCCCATCGTGTATCCCGGCGCTGTCGCCGATAGCTCCGAACACGCCGACGAGGCTAAGGCGTTTATCGACTTCTGCCTGACCAACAAGAAGGCTCAGAAGATTTGGGCTAAGTACGGCTTTGAGCTTTCCGAGTAGTGCGGCTTGGCGCGATAATTCCATCGTTTTGTGTTTCACTCCGTCCTTGTATTCGCTTGGAGCTTTTCGTGCTTAATAGATTCCGCATGCTTGTCGCCTGTGCTTTGACCTTCGCGCTTTGCTGGGTGCCGGGATTTGCGTTTGCTGGGAACGCTGAGGACGGGGCCCAGGTTGCCGCGACCGCTCATGGGCTTTCCTATGGGATCGAGGGTTTTGAGCGGTTGGCCAGGGGGACCGCTCGTGCCATGGAGGGCCAGCCTGAGGGCTACCGGTTTCCCGTTGACGAGGACGTGGACCTTGTAGTGGCGCCTGCTGCCGATCGCGTTGTGGTGTGGATATCGCCCAAGGCGGTCGAGAAGTATGGATTGGATCCGCAGGATAATGAGTGCGTATCGGGTCTCAAGGCCCTCGTCTGTAAGCTCGACAGTGCAAACTGCATGGGAGGTGCGCAGCTGGGGGACGTGGATCTTCCTTGGTATGTTACGGCTGAAACAACGTTTGATACCGGCGGGTATACCTATGGCTTTGACGAGCGCGGTGCGGATGGGGACCGCTATGTAGTGATTGCATCAGCCTCGGGTGATGCCAAGGGCGGCGCGCGTTGGCTTGATAGCGCTCAAATGGTAGAGGCATCGTCTGTCGTGTTGCGGGATGAGCAGGGGCCCTTGACCTCTCTGGCCTCCTTTTTGGGCGACATCGACTATCGCCCGTTTTGGGTGTCCATAAAAACGAGCGGCCTTGCCCTGCTGATCTCCTTTGCGCTGGGCCTGTTCGCCGCGTGGAAGACTATGGGTACCTCGAGTCGCATCAAGGGCCTGCTCGATTCGGTCTTTACGATTCCTATGGTGCTGCCGCCCACGGTCTGCGGCTTTCTGCTCCTCATGCTGTTTGGTCGCTCGACCGGGGTGGGCCGGTGGCTGATCGCGCACGGCGTCTCGATCGTCTTTACGTGGCCCGCGGCGGTGATATCTGCCGTGGTGGTGTCGTTTCCCCTGGTCTACCGTACGGCGCTCGGTGCCTTCGAGAGCCTCGATACGCAGATGCTCGACGCCGCGCGAACCTTGGGATGGTCCGAACGTCGCATCTTTGCCAAGCTCATGATGCCGCTCGGCTGGCCCTCCATCGCCGCCGGCACGGTGCTCGCCTTTGCCCGCGCGATGGGCGAGTTTGGCTGCACGCTGTTCTTTGCGGGCAACTACGCCGGTATTACGCAGACCATTCCCATTGCGATTTACTTTGAGTGGATGGGCGGCAATACGTCGGTGGCCCTCTTTTGGGTCGTGGTCGTAATCGCGTTCAGCTTCCTGGTCATCCTATTCATCAACATGTACACGGCGCATTCGCAAAAGTATCGCGAGCGTGGTCTCTCCCGTGCGGAGTGCAAGCAGGCCAAGCAGCTGGGCGGCCAGACCGATTCGCTCGACCCGGTCGGCGGCGATGCGCTGCGTATCGATCGCGAGGCGCTGGCCGAGCTCATGCGCGATGACGCCGTCTCGAAGGGAGGTCGATAGGCCATGTCGCTCGTTCTGGATATTAAGAAACGTTATCCCGGGTTTGTGCTCGACATGCAGCTTGAGGCCGACGAGGAGCGCGTGGCGCTGCTGGGCGCCTCGGGTTGCGGCAAGAGCTGTACGCTGCGTTGCATTGCCGGTGTGGAGATGCCTGACGAGGGCAAGATCATCGTCAACGGCGTGACCTTTTTTGACTCGTCGGCGGGCATCAACCTGTCGCCCCAGGAGCGCAAATGCGCCCTGCTGTTCCAAAACTATCAGCTGTTTCCCAACATGACGGTGGCCGATAACGTATGTGCCGGCGTAAAGGACGCGGGCGACGCTATCGCGCGAAAAAAGCTCGCCGAGCGCTATCTGGGCATTTTCGGTCTGGCCGATTTTGCCGATCGCTATCCCGCGCGACTCTCGGGCGGTCAGCAGCAACGTGTGGCGCTTGCTCGCATGGTGGCGGCGCATCCGGGCATTTTTATGTTCGACGAGCCCATGAGCGCGCTCGATTCCTATCTTAAGAGCGCCCTCGAACAGAACATGCTCGACCTGTTCGATGTATGCAACCGCACCGTGCTCTACGTGAGCCACGACATCGACGAAGCTTGCCGCCTGTGCCAGCGCATCTGCGTGATGCACGACGGGCATGTTGAGGAGGTCGGCTCCGTTGAGGACGTGGTCCGCCGTCCGCAGACGCTGGCAGCACTGCGTCTGACGGGGTGCAAAAACACGAGCCGTGCGCGCAAGATCGGCGACGAAGAAGTTGAGGCCCTTGACTGGGGCATGACCTTTAATGTGGGTCGCGAGGTTCCCGATAATGTGGCGTACCTGGGCATTCGCGCAAGCTACTTCCATGTTGACAATCGTGCGGAGCGGGGTCGCAACAGCTACGATTTGCACGTGGCCCGAGTGAGCGATTCGCGCTTTGAGCGCTTGGTGCTATTGGACGTGCCGCGTGCCGATGCGCCCACGCGTCTGCAGTGGAAGGTCAATAAAGTGGGCATGCCTGTCGACGAGCTGCCACAAGCAGGCGAGACGCTGCGCATGCATTTTGATGCCAGCAGGATTCATCTAGTTTGTCGGTAGGGCAGAGGGCGGGCTGTCGAGGATTCTCGGCAGCCCGCCGTTTCGTTCCCTACCGTTCGCCGAATGTAGAATGGTAATTAATTATCAAGCAAGATAATAATTTATTAAAAGGCAACGGGTACCTCTGTCGTACGAATGTCAACGGTGTTCGCATAGTCGATGACCGTTGATATAGTTGACCTCAACTTGTAAAGGAGGGTGCGCACATGCCGCAGACGACATACATTCGCCGCGTTGCCGCGCGTGCCCTATATATGGCTCGGAGCCGCATATGAGCAGGTATGTTCACGGCTCCGGGAGAGACGACGCACAACTAAATAATCGACCGCAAAGCAGGTTCCCCAAAATTCCGGGTTTAGGCGCGGCTGGGTTTTCGCCACCCACCGTGCAGCAATACCGTAGCTATTCATTTTTGGTTCGAGAGGGGAACCGTCATGGCTGAAGAATTTGATTTCCATCCGATGTGGGAGAGCCTCGGCATGAATCTTGCCGACCACGACATGCTGCTGGGCGCCGTGGGCCAGATGTACGGCGATATGTTCCTGACGCAGAACAATCGCCCCAAGTCCACGTCCTACCTGGACTTTGTGGCCACTAACATCCACAGCGGCCGTATTAAGGAGATGCTCGACAAGAAGGAGGCCGGCGAGGCCACCAAGATCGTCGGTTCGTTCTGCGTCTACGTGCCCGAGGAGATCGTACTTGCCTGCGACGGTATCCCCGTGGGCCTGTGCTCGGGTGCCGATTGGGCAACCGATAAGGTCGAGGAGCACCTGCCGCGCAACACCTGTCCGCTTATCAAGAGCTTTGCCGGCTTTAAGCTGGGCGAGGTCTGCCCCTACATTGAGTCGAGTGACCTGGTGGTAGGCGAGAACACCTGCGATGGCAAGAAGAAAGCCTACGAGTTCTTTGCCAAGCAAAAGAACATGTACGTCATGGATATTCCCAACGTGCACGACGAGTCGACGCTCGTGACCTGGAAGGCCGAGGTCAAGAAGCTCGCCGCCAAGATCGAGGACGAGTGCGGCGTCAAGATTACGCCCGAGCGTCTGAAGGCTGCCATCCACGCCGTCAATGAGAAGCGCCGCGCCCTGCAGCGCCTCGCTGCGACCCGCGCTGCCGACCCTGCGCCCATCAGCGGTCTCGACAGCCTGCTGACCGTTCAGGCCGCCTTTATGGACGACACGCCGCGTCTGACCGGAGCCATCAACGATATGGCGGCTGAGTGCGAGCAGCGTGTCGAGGCCGGCGAGGGCGTGGCGCCCAAGGGGACCAAGCGCATCCTGTACACCGGTACGCCCATGGCCGTGCCCAACTGGAAACTGTTCAACCTCATCGAGAAGGCCGGCGGCGTCGTGGTGGGCGAGGAGTCCTGCACGGGTTCGCGCTATTACAAGGACTTGGTCAATGAGTCCGGTGAGACGGTCGACGAGATGCTCGATGCCATCGCCGAGCGCTACTTTAAGATCAACTGCGCTGTCTTTACGCCCAACGACCAGCGTATGAAGGACATTGTCCAGATGGCCAAGGACCTGCATGCCGACGGTATCGTCGACGTGGCCCTGCAGTTCTGCACGCTCTACGAGATGGAGTCGTTTGCCGTGGAGAAGGCCGCCGAGGAGGCCGGTATTCCGTTTATGCACATCACGACCGACTACGCCGGCGAGGACGCCGGTCAACTGCAAACCAGGATTGAGGCTTTCTTGGAAACCATTTAGGACTATCCCTCCCGGCGGCTTCTCCAGGCACCCGATCTTGCCGTTCAAACCGTCGCTTGCGTGCCAAAGTACGCGGCGCGTCTCTTTCACGGCAACCTCGGGCACCTGGGAAAGCCGTTTCCTTGGTTGGTTAAAAGGTTTAGGAGTTATATGTCGGAAAATATTGAGCAGCCGTTGCCCAGCACGTTTGAGGAGTTCAACGAGCAGCGCAAGGCGGCGTTTATTCGCGTTAAGGATTACAAGCAGGCGGGTAATCGCCTGGTCGGCTTTTTGTGCAGCTATACGCCGCTCGAGATTATCGATGCCGCGGGCGCTGCAAGTGTGGCCTTGTGCGGCACATCCGACGAGGTGATTCCCGAGGCCGAGAAGGTGCTGCCGGCAAACCTCTGCCCGCTCATCAAGTCGACCTACGGTTTTGCCTACTCGCAAAAGTGCCCGTTTACGTACTTTAGCGACATGATCATCGGTGAGACCACCTGCGACGGCAAGAAGAAGATGTACGAACTGCTCAACGAGCTCAAGCGCACGCACATTCTGCATCTTCCGCAGGGTCGCGATCGCGCCTACGAGCGCGAGGGCTGGTACGAGGAGTGCCGTCTGCTCAAGGAGGAGCTCGAGGGCTTCTACGGCATCACGATTACCGATGACGATCTGCGCGCCGCCGTACGCCGTCGCAACCGTTTGCGTGCGGCCCAGCTCGAGATGTTTGCGCTGCAGGCCAACCAGCCGGCGGCCATGAGCGGCGTCGATCTGATGAGCACCATGTTTGCCGGTACGTTCAGCTTTGATATCGAGGCTTATACGCAGCAGCTGGAGCAAAAGGTCGTCAAGCTGCGCGAGGCCTACGACGCGGGCGAGCGCCCGGTCGCGGCAGACGCCAAGCGCATTCTGATCACCGGTTGCCCGGTGGGCGGCGTGATCAACAAGATCGGTCGCACCATCGAGTCCAACGGCGGCGTGGTCGTGTGCATGGACGACTGCTCGGGCGAGCGTACGGCGGCCATGATGATCGATCCGGAGGCTCCCGACATCCTGCGCGCCATCGCCGACCGTTATCTGGATATCAACTGCTCGGTCATGACGCCCAACGACGGTCGTATGGACAACAACCTGGCCATGTGCGAGAAATACCAGGTCGACGGTGTGGTGGAGAATGTTCTCCAGGCGTGCCACACCTTTAACGTGGAGAGTGCGCGCATGCAGGAGGCTGTCGAGGGTGCGGGTATTCCGTACATGAAGATCGAGACCGATTACAGCAACGGCGACATGGGCCAGATCGAGACCCGCATCGCCGCCTTCATCGAAACCCTCTAGCTTCCTCAGGCGCCGGATCTTGCTCCTCAAACCGTCGCTTGCGTACCCAAAGTACGCTGCGCTCCTCTTTCGGGGCAATCTCCGGCACCTGAGAAACCTAGAGCTAAGGCGCCTGAACGCGCCGCTACCTTTGATGTTTAGATTGGAAGAGAGCCATGATAGGGATCGGGATCGATATCGGGTCTACGGCGGCTAAGGCTGCTGTGGTCGACGGGGAGGGTTCGGTGGCGTGGACGTGCGTGCAGCCAACCGGGTTCTCCTCGGTCGATGCTTCCGAGCGGCTGCGCGAGGCACTGGCAGCGGCCGGCTATGACGTGACGGCCGAAGATGCTCGCGTGGTCGCGACTGGCTACGGCCGTGTTGCCGTGCCCTATGCGCACAAGGTCGTGACCGAGATCACCTGCCACGGTACCGGTGCCGTGCGCCTTTTTGGCGACCACGGCACCGTAATCGATGTTGGTGGTCAGGACACCAAGGTCATTCAGCTTAAAAGTGGCCGCGTGGCCAAGTTTGCCATGAACGACAAGTGCGCTGCCGGCACGGGGCGCTTTTTGGAGATCATGGCCGACCGCCTGGGCATTTCCCAGCAGCAGATGGCCGACCTGGCGCGTTCCGGCGAGCCCACAAAGATCAGTAGCATGTGCACGGTGTTTGCCGAGAGCGAGGTCATCAGCCTGATCGGTCGTGGCGAGCCGCGCGAGAACATTGCGCGTGGCGTGATCGACAGCGTGGTCTCGCGCGTGGCGACCATGGCCGGGCAGGCCGCGGGCGCCCCGTACTACCTGACCGGTGGCCTGTGCGAGAACGCCTTCGTGGTGGAGCGGTTGGGCGAGCTGCTGGGGTCGCCGGTGACCACCTCGCCCCAGGCCCGCTTTGCCGGAGCGATCGGCGCAGCGATTCGCGCACAGGCACTAGGGTGATGTATCGGCCGTGGAAGCGCGTTCATGCGTATACTGGGAAGCATTGTTTGTGTTTGAGGGGAGGTATCGATGACAGGCGATCAGATGAGGCTCACGTCCATGACGGCCGCGAGCGGTTGAGCCGCTAAGTTGGCCCCCGGAGCCCTCGCCCAGGTCCTGAGCGATTTACCCAATGTGCATAACGACAACTTGCTCGTGGGGTTCGATACCTCCGACGATGCGAGCGTCTTCCGCGTAGGGGAGAACCTGGGACTCGTGCAGTCCATTGACTTCTTCCCGCCGATGGTCGACGACCCGTTTCTATTTGGCCAGATTGCCGCGGCCAACTCGCTGTCGGACATCTACGCCATGGGCGGGCGGCCGAGCCATGCCATGAACTTGCTCTGCATACCCAGTTGCCTGGGCGTCGAGGTTGCCGGTCAGATTCTGGCGGGCGGAGCCGACAAGTGCGTCGAGGCGGGTTGCTCCATCGCGGGCGGCCACACCATCAACGACGACGAGCCCAAGTATGGCCTGTCCGTGAGCGGTTTTGTGCCACTCGACCACATGCTCGCCAACAGCGGCGCACGCGTGGGCGATGCGTTGCTGCTGACCAAGGCGGTTGGCTCGGGCATCATTACCACGGCCATTAAGGGCGAGCTCATCGAGCAGGACGAGGCCGCAGCCATGTTTGACTCGATGTGCACCCTCAACGAGGCTCCGATTCGTCTGGCCGAGGGACTTGATCTTCACGGCTGCACCGATGTCACGGGCTTTGGCCTGATCGGGCACGCGTGCGAGATGGCCGAGGGTTCGAGCGTGCAAGTTGAGCTTGCGTCGGGGGCGCTGCCGCTCTTTGACCAGGTGCTCGACATGGCGCGTCTGGGCATTATCCCCGCGGGCTCCTACCGCAACCAGGACTTCTTTGGCCCGCGTGTAGCTGCCGATGACGATCTGGAGCTGGGCATGTTGGATGCGCTGTACGATCCGCAGACCTCGGGTGGCCTACTCATCGCGGCGCCTGCTGCCGATGTGGATGAGCTTGCGCGCCGTCTGCATGCCGAAGGACGTATCGCCGCCGTTGTCGGCCGCGTGTGCGAGGCGGAGCCGGGCGGTCCTGCCGTCCACGTTGTTCGCTAGCCTGCACGTTTATGTAACTGTTTGCCGTTCTCTAGAACGGTTCTTTCGAAAGGAATTTGCTATGTCTACCAAGATTGAAGTCAATGCCATGGGCGATGCCTGCCCGCTGCCCGTCGTCAAGACGCTCAAAGCCCTGAAGCAGCTTGATGGCGAGGGCACCGTCGTGACCTCGGTCGATAACGAGACCGCCGTCAAGAACATCTCCAAGATGGCGCAGGAGAAGGGCTGCACGGCCTCAGTCGAGAAGGTTTCTGACGCCGAGTGGCACGTGACCGTGGCGACCTCTGGCGCCGTTGCCGTGGCTGATCCCGAGCAGGATGGCGCTGCCTTCTGCGACGCCAGCGCCGGCAAGGGCAAGCTCGTCATTTCCGTCTACACCGACTGCATGGGCCGCGGCGACGACGAGCTGGGCCACAAGCTCATGAAGGCGTTCATCTTTGCCGTGACGCAGCAGGAAGAGCTGCCCGCGACCATGCTGTTCTACAACGGCGGCGCCAAGCTCACCGTCGAGGGCTCGCCGGTGCTCGATGATCTGAAGGGCCTGGCGGAGCAGGGTGTCGAGATTCTCACCTGCGGTACCTGCCTCGACCACTATGGCATTAAAGACCAGCTTGCGGTGGGCGAGGTCACCAACATGTACGTGATCGTGGAGAAGATGGAGCAGGCCGTGCGCGTCGTGCGCCCGTAGCGTATTGGTTGGAGTTGCCATGAGGGAGAAGCGCCCGGCGCTTGTCATCACGTTTCCCACCACGGCGGCCGCCATGGGCTGCGAGTCCCTGTGCGTCGAGCGCGGCCTTCCCGGGCGAACGATTCCCGTGCCCGGGGAGGTCGCTGCCGGCTGCGGTCTGGCGTGGAAGGCGTTGCCCGCGGATGAGGAACTGCTGCGCGGCGAGCTTGCCGCGGCGGGCGTTCCTACCGAGGGCTATACCGTGATTGATATGTGGGAGGTCGTGCGATGATCTACCTGGATAACGCGGCGACGACCATGCACAAGCCGCAGACGGTCATCGATGCCGTGACGCAGGCGATGTGCTCGCTCGGCAATGCCGGACGCGGTGCCACGTCGGGTGCGCTCGATGCCGCTCGTGCGATTCACGGCTGCCGTGCCAAACTCGCGCGCCTTTTGGGTTGCCCGAGGGCGGATCATGTGTGCTTTACGCCCAACTCCACGGCGGCGCTCAACACCGCCATCAATGGCGTGGTGCGTCCCGGTGACCGCGTGGTCACGACGGTGCTCGAGCACAACTCGGTGCTGCGTCCGCTCAATCGCCTGGCGACGGAGCAGGATGTGGCGGTTGAGCATGCGGGCTGTGACGCGAAGGGCGCGCTCGACTACGACGAGCTCGAGCGGTTGGTCACGCCCGGTACGCGTGCCGTGGTAGTGACGCACGCCTCCAACGTGACCGGCAACGCGGTCGACATTGCACGCGTGGCCGCCATGGCCCATGCGGTCGGCGCGCTTGCAATCGTCGATGCCTCGCAGTCTGCCGGCACGGCGCATATCGATATGCGCGCCATGGGGCTCGACGTCGTGTGCTTTACCGGCCACAAGGGGCTCATGGGTCCGCAGGGGACTGGCGGCCTGGCCGTGGCGGAGGGTGTCGACGTGGCGCCCTGGGCCATGGGCGGCACCGGTGTACACAGTTTCGATGAGCTGCAGCCGCTGGAGTGGCCCACGCGCCTTGAGGCAGGCACGCTCAACGGCCATGGCATCGCGGGCCTTTCCGCTGGTCTCGACTTTATCGAGGCCCAGGGTGGGGTCGAGGCGATTGCTGCCCAGGAGCGTGCGCTCGCTGATCGCTTCCTTGCCGGTGTGCGCGAGATCCCGGGGATTAAGCTCTACGGTGCGTTTGACCAGCCCGTGCGCTCGGCGATCGTCTCACTCAACGTGGGCGATATCGACTCTGCCGAGATCTCGGACGCGCTCATGCAAGGGTGGGGGATTGCGACGCGCCCCGGCGCCCATTGCGCTCCGCTCATGCACCGCGCGCTCGGGACCGAGCGCCAGGGTGTCGTTCGCTTCTCGTTTGGGTATTTCAATACGGACGAGGAAGTCGACACCGCGATCGACGCTTTGCGCGATTTAGCCTGCTAAAGCTGCTAGACCGTTTATACTTGCGGGACGGGTGTTTTTGCCCGTCCCGTTTTTGTTTCGATTCGAAAGGTGCTCTCATGGCTTCATCCGCCCCGCGCGGTCTGCGCTCCGACCATGTCGTCACCGTCGGCATCGCCCTGTTCTCGATGCTCTTTGGCGCCGGCAACCTCATTATTCCGCCGCTGCTGGCGCTGCAGGCAGGTTCTGCCACGCCGGTCGCCATGCTCGGCTTTCTGATTGCCGCCATCGGCCTGCCCGTCATGGGATTTATCGCCGTCGCGCTTGCCGGAACGGCGCGCGAGCTTGCCGGCCGCGTGCACCCCAAGTTTGGTGAGTTCTTTGTTGCGGCGGTCTACCTGGCCATCGGCCCGTGCCTGGCCATTCCTCGCACAAGCTCTACGGCGTTCGAAATGCTGGTGCCGCTGCTGCCCGAGGACGTTTCGCTCGGCACGGCTCGCTTGGTGTTTGCCGTTGGCTTCTTTGTCGTCGCGTTTGCGCTCACACTGCGTCCGGGCGTCATCACGCGCGTGCTCGGTCGCATTACGGGCCCCGCGCTCATTGCGCTCATCGTGCTGGTTGTGGGTGCCGCTGTGATCTCGCCGCTGGGTCCCGCTGCCGCGCCGCAGGCTCCCTACAATGCCGGTGCCGCCGTGCAGGGCTTTTTGACCGGCTATCAGACCATGGACCTGCTCGCGTCGCTCGCCTTTGGCATTATCATCGCCGAGACCATCCACGAGCTGGGTGTTACCGATGACAATCGCGTAGCCTTCGAGATTTCGCGTTCCGGTGTGATCGCCGGCGTGCTCATGGCCGTCATCTACTGCGGCCTGGCGCTTGCCGGCACGCAGCTCAGCACCGTGATGCCCGATGCCACTAACGGTGCTGCCATCCTCGCCCGTTCGGCGTCTATGCACTTTGGCCTTGTCGGCACGGTCGTGGTCTTTGCGATCTTTTTCCTTGCCTGCATGAACGTGTGCATCGGCCTCATCAGCTGCTGCTCGCGTTACTTCTGCGAGACGTATGTGGTTAAAGGTGGAGCGGAGGCCTCTGAGGAGGCCATGCGCCGTCCCTTCGCGGTTCTCGCCTTTGTTTTCGCAGCGTTTTCGTGCGTGCTCTCCAACGTGGGCCTCGACGTGATCCTTATGTTCTCGGTGCCCATGCTCAACGCCTTGTATCCCGTCGCCATTGTGCTGGTGCTTATGGGCCTGGTGCACGGTTTTTGCGACGCACATCCGCAAGTGTGGGTTTGGGTCGGCGGCGTTGTCGCGGTGCAGAGCGTGATCACCTCGGTTCGCGACGCGTTCTTTGCGGGCGCGTGGCTGCCGTTCGATGCGCTGCCGCTGGCGGACATTGGAGCCGCGTGGGCGCCGGTCGCTGTGGTGGCGTTTGTGATCGGTCTGCTCCATAGTCGTTTTGTTGCACATTCGAGGAGCTAAGGCATCAATGCTTGCACAGGCGGGGAGTCTCCCCTATAATTTCCTTCGCTTTGGGACACGCAAGGTTTAGACCTTAGCTGCTCAACACCTTCGGGACGTGGCGCAGTTTGGTAGCGCGCCTGCTTTGGGAGCAGGATGTCGCAGGTTCAAATCCTGTCGTCCCGACCATATCTTGCGGGCGTAGTTCAATGGCAGAACCCCAGCCTTCCAAGCTGATGACGCGGGTTCGATTCCCGTCGCCCGCTCCATAAGATAGACGAATGGCTCTGGTTCCTTTTGGGACCAGAGCCATTTTCGTAAGTGCACGGGGTGACGGGAATCGATGCCGCCCCACATCCCCTCTTAAGTTGCGGTGAAATACGGACTGTTTTTTGGCTTATTTGGCTCATTTAGTCCGTATTTCACCGCAACTATTTGTAAGGTTGGATTCCGATGCCGTTGGGAGGGTCGTAGCGACCGTCTACCGAGAGTGTAAATATTTTTTGAACCTCTGACCTGCGACGTCAAGCTTTTGGTCAGCTTTTGGCAAGGCCTACGGACGGAAGCATGCGATAGCGTAATGGTATTCTCTCCGCCGTGACGGTTATGGGGTTGGCCATGCTCGATAAAGGCAAACATATTCCGCAGTCATATGCAAGGATGCTATTCTCGGCCCTTGGAATTCATCAAGATGGACAGCTGCTTATAACAATTGATCCTTGGGATGAACGCCGTGCGCGCGAGCTTATGCAGGAAGAGCTCATGCTTCGTCTTTACAACCATGTGTATGCGGATCCGGTCTATTGGAATAATCTTGGGGTTGAAGATCGCATCTTTCAGCTGGCATCCGCTATTGCGGTCGTTGAATCGGATGCTGTGTTTTGCGGATCGACGGCAGCGCTGCTCTACGGCATCGGCTCTGCGTATACGCTACTGGATAAAGTGCAAGTGCTGCTGCCGCGGTCTACAAGGCGTGATACGTATGAGTTCGTTGAATACAAGCGCTGGCGGGCGGGCGAAGTATGGCGGCTCGGTCTGTTTACGCTGACGGATCCGTATCGAACGGTTGTTGATATCGCCCGAACGAGCGCCTTTCGCTATGCGCTGGGCTATGTCGATGGCTTGGCCCGTGAGTACGATGTCGAACGCGAAGAGCTGCGAGCATATGCGCAGGCAAATTGCCGAGGGCTGCATGGCATCGCGCGTGCTTTTGACATTTTTGAGCATATGGACTGCAGGTCAGACAATGGCGGCGAGTCCGAGGCGAGAGCAGCGATGATTCTCGCTGGGGTTGCCGCGCCCGAGCTTCAAGTTGAGATAACGCGACCGGGAAACGCTGGCTATTATCTAGCAGATTATGGCTGGCAGATGCCAGACGGCTCATGGACACTGGCAGAGCTGCATGGGCTAGGCAAGTTTGAAGACGAGGCTCAAAATGATCCAGAGCGGGCAGCGGCAAAAACGTATCGAGCGGCCCTCATGCGCGACGCGAACCTTCGCGCCATGGGCCACAACGTCATTCATTTCAAACTCTCGGACACCTACGACGTAGAATCGTTCGGTGCCATGATGCGCGGTTACGGCATTCCGACAACAAAACCCTACGCCGACTCCCGATAGCGAAATTGTTCGCAGCCAACCTTCAATAAGTTGCGGTGAAATACGGACTGTTGAGGCCTTTAAAGGCATGAAACAGTCTGTATTTCACCGCAACTTAGGAGGGGATGGGTTTAGCTGCGGGGGCGGTGGCGGAGCTTGTCGATGGTGGCGTCGGTGCTCTGGCTGCGGGATTCGGCGGCGCGGTCGCGAGCGTCGGCAGCGGTTTGGCGCTTGCGGCGGTAATCGATCATGCCTTGAATGATGGGTTTGCCAAAGCTCACGACATCATCGTTGTAGATGGCGGTTCGGGCTGCGAGGAGGCAGTCGGTAAAGTCCATATGGGTCCTGCCAAAGAGTTTGACGGCAAGGGCGACAACGGTAGGCTCGTCGACCATGACGTCATCGAGCAGCCTTTTCAAGGCCGTGGCAATTTCAACGCGGGGAACCTTATAGACGTCGCGCAGCGTGACCACGACGCGCGTAATGATTTCGGGGTAGACGCGAGCGGTGCGCGTGGCGATGACCTTGGCGGCGCGCGGTGACAGAACTTCGTCGTCGTCAAGCAGGTAGCGTAGGATGACGGTCTCGTCGATGATGGTGCTACTCATGGATATCTACTTCCTCGGGACCCAAAATCGAATCGTCGCTTTCTGTAGCAAGGTACTCAATCCAGGCATTGCGCTCCTCGGCGCGGCGATTGGGGTCACCATATGCTTTGAGCGATCCATGGGCGGCGGTGCCGTCCTTTGAGCGCACGGCAACTGGTTGAAAGGGGAGCTTACGCATCAAAATGCTTTGCGCGACAAATAGACGAACGGCCTCGGCGAGCGATGTGCCCATGGCGTCGTAGAGATGCTCGGCATGCTGCTTGCCTTCCTCGCGAATGCGCACCTGCAGGATGGCTCGTTTTTGTGTCGATGACATCACTGCCCTCCCTTAGCTAGTGTGCAATATAGTCGGTCAAATGCGGCAACCGCCGACATCTTAGAATCTTATAACCATTACTTTATTTTACTCAAGTAAATAACCATTAACGCGAATACAAACGTACTACATCCTTCAGAAGCGAGCGCGAAATCTTTCTTGGATGTACGCATGTAATACACTCACCTTTATAGCTTCTAGAGAATAATTCCAACCTGCCAAAACCCCTGCAATACACCCGTATTGCAGGGGTTTTGCTCAAGTTTGCCCTCTGCAACTGCGTATATTCAATCTGTATACCGTTGGAGAAATTCTACCGAGTGCTTGTTTCGCCGCATGCATTCGATACACCGATGCCGGGCCACGGGCGGTCCGGGGCAACGTTGACAGAGTCTCTCCGGCATGGGATTCAGGAGGGAGTGAACAACATGGGCAATAAACGAGTCGTAGCCGATTCCTCGCGCTGCATTGGGTGCCAAACCTGTATGGCGGCGTGCATCGAGGCACACGATATTCCCGGCAACATCGCCGCACCTCGCTTGCGCGTAACGCGCACCTACGAGATTTCCGCGCCGGTGGCATGTCACCACTGCGAGGACGCTCCGTGCGCCAAGGCCTGCCCCACGGGTGCTTTGTTCTTTGATCCAAAGAACCATCGCATCGGCGTCAACGAGGACAACTGCATCGGCTGCAAGAGCTGCGTCATGGCCTGCCCCTTTGGCGCCGTGAGCGTGGCGACCACGCAGGTCCCCGTCTTGATGGGCGACGTTCGCGTGGGTTCGCAGACCAAGAGCTTCGTGCTCAAGTGCGACCTGTGCGTGGACCGTCCCGGCGGTCCGGCGTGTGCCGAGGCGTGCCCGACCAAGGGTCTCACCCTGGTAGACGAGGAGCGCCTGGCAGAACTGACTGCCGAGCGTGCCCGCGCCACCATCGAAAACGAGGCGTAAGCGTCGGGGCGACAGGCCCAATGATTGTCAATATAAGTACCGAGTATTCGGTAGCAGAGAAAGGAAGGAGGGTGTCATGGAGAAGCATAAAGTGATTTGCCCGTATTGCGGCGCCGGTTGCCAGTTTAACCTCCTGGTCCAAAACGGCCAGGTCGTGGGTACCGAACCGCTCAACGGCATCACCAACCAGAGCGAGCTGTGCCTTAAGGGCATGAGCGGCTACGACTTCATCAACGACACCAAGATCTTGACTCCTCGCGTACTGCACCCGATGATCCGTCGCACCAAGGGCGCGGATCTTGAGCGCGTAAGCTGGGACGAGGCACTGGATTTCACCGCATCTAAGATGCAGGCCATAATTGACGAATATGGTCCTAACGCTGTCATGACCACCGGCTCTTCGCGAGGCGGCGGCAATGAGGCGAACTACGTCATGCAGAAGTTTACGCGTGCGTGCATCGGCACCCACAGCGTGGACAACTGCGCCCGTACTTGACACGGCCCTACTGTCCTCGGTCTGATGGACACGGTTGGTTCAGGTTGCATGTCATGCTCCATCCCCGGTATGGAGGATGCGGGCTGCATTTTCCTCTTCGGCTATAACCCTGCCGATTCGCACCCCATCGTCGCAAGGCGTATCGTGCGAGCCAAAGAAAAGGGTTGCAAGATCATCGTCGCCGACCCGCGCCATATCGAAACCGCGCGTATCGCCGATCTCTACCTTCCGATCAAGAACGGTTGCAATGTCGCGTTCCTCAACGCCTTTGCCAACTGCTTGGTCAACGATGGCCTCTACGACAAGGAATTCGTCGCCGAGCATACGAACGGCTTTGACGAGTGGTGGGAGACCATCAAGAACTACACTCCCGAATCCGTACAGGACATCACGGGTGTCGAGCCCGCGTTGATCCACCAAGCTGCCGAGATGTACGCCACGGCGAAGCCCTCTGCCATCATTGGCTGGGGTATGGGCGTATGCCAGCAGAAGCAGAACCTGAAGACGGTGCACACCATCGCCTCCATCGCCTGCGTTGCCGGCCAGATCGGCAAACCCAATTCCGGCCTCGCGCCCGTGCGCGGTCAGAACAACGTCCAGGGCTCCTGCGATATGGGCATGCTGCCTAACCTGTACCCTGGCTACCAGAAGGTCACCGACCCGGCAGTGCGTGCCAAGTTTGCCAAGGCTTGGGGCGTGCCCGAGGAAAAGCTCCCGCTCGAGGAGGGCTACAAGCTCACCGACCTGGGTCACCTGGTCGACGAGGGCAAGGTGCACTGCTTCTACAACTACGGCGAGGACCCGGTGCAGACCGAGCCCGATTCGGCCGGTATGCGCAAGACGCTCTCCGAGCTGGATCTGTTCATTTGCCAGGACATCTTTATGACGCAGACGACCATGCTCGCCGACGTCATCCTGCCTGCCACCTCTTGGGGCGAGCACGAGGGTGTCTTTACCGCATCCGACCGTAGCTTCCAGCACTTTGACGCGGCCGTTCCGCCCAAGGGCGAGTGCCGTCACGACTGGGAGATCTTCGCGGACCTGTCCACGCGTATGGGTTACCCCATGCACTACGACAACACCGAGCAGATCTGGAACGAGTGCATTAGCCTGTGCCCCAACTTTGTGGGCGCAACCTACGAGAAGATGGCTCCCGAGGGCGGCTACGCCCAGTGGCCCGTCAAGAGCACCGATGTGAACGACCACGGTACGCCCGACATGTTCGCTGGTGGCAAGTTCACCACCAAGGACGGCCGCGCCAACCTGATGGCGCACGACTGGGAGGCGCCCTCCGAGCTTCCCGACGATGAGTACCCGCTCATTCTGTGCACCGTCCGCGAGGTCGGCCACTACAGCTGCCGCTCGATGACCGGCAACTGCAAGACGCTGGCGCTGCTTGCCGATGAGCCCGGTTTTGTCCGCATGAATCCCGCGGACGCCCAGGCGCGCGGCATCAAGAACGGCGACATCGTCTCGATCCACAGCCGCCGCGGCCAGGTATACAGCCGCGCCGGCGTGAGCGACCGTATCAACAAGGGCACGGTCTACATGACCTACCAGTGGTGGATCGGCAAGTGCAACGAGCTGACCATCCATAAGGTCGACCCGGTCTCGCACACGCCCGAGGACAAGTTCTCCGCCTGCCAGGTCGACGCCATTGCCGACCAGGTTTGGGCCGAGGGCGAAGTCGAGCGCCAGTACACCGAGCTCAAGCAGGCTCTGGTCGACGCCGCCGCTCCCCAGGACGTTGAGCCTGGCGCCACCAAGTTCGACGACGAGACGCACGTGAACCAAATCGTGTAGTCCCGTTCTCGTTGGCTTTTTGGGCCGGGCGTCCCGTACGTTCGGGAGCCCGGCCCGTTATTTTGAAAGGAAGTGGGGATGAACCGCTTCATCGACATCAACCCGGAGAGGTGCATCGGCTGCGGAACATGCCAGTCCGCCTGTGCCGACGCCCACCGGATGCAGGGTCTTCAGGATACGCCGCGCCTGGCGCTCGTGAAGACCGGCGGTATTTCGGCCGCCCTTGCCTGCCACCATTGCGAGGGTGCCCCCTGCGCCGAGGTCTGCCCGGTGAATGCCATCGAGCACGATGGCGATCGCATCCACGTCAAGGAGCAGGAGTGCATCGGGTGCAGGCTGTGCGCCATCGCGTGCCCCTTCGGAGCCATCCATCCCGATGGCACGTCTATCGCCGGTGTCGCAGGCATGTGCGACCCGACGCCTTCGTATCCTAAGTCCCTGAGCAGCCTGCTTACGTGGGCTCCCGGCCAGTACACCTGCGCTGTCAAGTGCGACCTGTGCGCATTCGATCCGGACGGCCCGCATTGTGTGGCGGCGTGCCCTACCAAGGCGCTGACCGTCATGGGTGGCGCGGCCGATCGCGAGCTCGACGAGGCCAAGCGCCTGCGCTCGATCGAAAACGGTCCGGTCGTCGACGTTACCGCTGTGGCCCAGGGCCTGTCCGAGAAAGCAGAAGGGAGCGTAAACAATGGATAGCATGACGCTGTTTATCGCATCGCTTGCCGTCTCGTGCATCGGTGCGCTCGCCTCGGTTCTGCTGATCAAGGCCGATAACGCCGCCAAGACCGCCGGCTGCCTAATCGGCGCCGTCGCGGCCGTGCTGTCGTTCATCGCGGGCCTCGAGGCCGTGCTTGGCGACGTTTCGTCCCTCAACACGGTCTTCTTCTTTCCGTTCGCCCGTCTCGAGCTCTTGCTTAACGGCCTTGCGGGCCTGATCGTGGTCCTCATCTCGATCCTCGCCTTTGCGGGCTTCATCTACGGTCTGTCCTACTTCGACGAGTACCCGGGCAAGGTCGGGCGCGCCGGCTTCTTCATGAACACCTTCGTCGCCTCGATGATGCTCGTCATCACCGCCGACAACGTGTTCTGGTTCCTGGTCGCCTTTGAGCTCATGTCCCTCACGAGCTACTTCCTTGTCGTCATTGAGGAAAACAAGAACTCCATCAAGGGCGGTTGGCTCTACTTCGTCATCGCGCACGTGGGCTTCGTCCTCATCATGGCGAGCTTCCTGCTCATGACCAACGGCGTGGGCGGTTCCTTCAGCTTCAGTGATTTCCGTACGCATGACTTTGGACCCGCCATCTCCTCCGTGTGCTTCGTCCTCGCGTTCTTCGGATTTGGCGCAAAGGCCGGTATCATCCCGCTGCACTCTTGGCTGCCCCAGGCGCACCCCGAGGCGCCGTCCAACGTGTCCGCCCTCATGTCCGGCGGCATGATCAAGATCGGCATCCTGGGAATCCTCAAGGTCGGTCTCGACCTACTCGCGGGTTCGGGCGTCCAGCTCTGGTGGGGCCTCATGGTCCTGGTCTTTGGATCCATCTCCTCGGTCCTGGGCGTCGTCTACGCCCTCCACGAGCACGACATCAAGCGCCTGCTGGCCTATCACTCCGTCGAGAACATTGGCATCATCTTGCTCGGTGTCGGCGCGTCCATGACGGCGCACGCCCTGGGCAACGACGTCATCGCGACGATCGCGCTCATGGCCGCCCTCTACCACACGCTCAACCACGCCATGTTCAAGGGCGAGCTGTTCCTCGGCGCGGGCTCCCTGCTCTATGCCACGGGTACGCGCAACATGGAGAAGATGGGCGGTCTGTTCCGCCGCATGCCGGTCACGGCCGTCTGCTTCCTCATCGGCGCTCTTGCCATCTCGGCCATCCCGCCGCTCAACGGCTTCGTTTCCGAGTGGTTCACCTACCAGTCCCTGTTCAACATCTCGACGCTCTCCGACCCGGTCGTCATGGTGTTCGCCGTCGCCTCCGCGGCCGCGCTCGCCATCACCGGTGCCCTGGCCGTTACGTGCTTCGTGAAGGCCTACGGCGTCTCGTTCGCGAGCAGCCCGCGTTCCCAGGAGGCTGCGAACGCCAAGGAGTCCCCGGCTCCGATGTTGTTCTCGCAGATGCTCCTCGCGGCCATCTGCGTGGTGCTGGGAATCGGCTCTCCCGTCATCGCCCCGGTTCTGGGCGACGTCGCCCAGAGCGTGCTTGCCGGCTCCGCCGTCACGGCCACCTCGGGCGTGTCTCTGGTGAACGAGATTTCCGGTGCCGCCACCTCCACCCCCGCGATCGCCATCGCGCTCGTGGTCCTCACCGGCCTCGCGTTCGTGTTGAGGTTCTGCCTCGGCACCAAGGCCCCCGCTAAGAAGACCGACCCTTGGGCGTGCGGCTACGAGCCCAACGAGCACATGCCCGTCGTCGCCACGAGCTTCGCGTCCGACGTCGAGCTCTTCATGGGCCCGCTCTACACCCTGCGCGAGGTATGCACCAAGATCTGCTGGTCCATCGCGCACGTGTTCCAGAAGCTCACCGGTGTCGCCCAGGGCGTCGAGCCCCTGCCCGACCGTTTCCTGGTCGATGCACCGAGCGAGGGTGCCGACAAGCTGGCCGGCCTCGCCTCCAAGATCGAGGGCGGCAACTACTCCGTATACATCTGCTACATCGTCGCGGCGCTCGTGGTTTTCCTCGTGCTCGCCGTGGTCATGGTCTAGAGAGGGGAGAGGATATTATGAACATCGTTCTTGCGATAGCGCAGGGCCTCGTGGTCATGCTGGTCGCGCCCTTCTTCTCCGGCCTCGCCCGTGTGATTCGCGCGAAGATGCACAATCGCCGCGGTCCGTCCATCCTTCAGGATTACCGGGACCTCGCGAAGCTCATGGCGCGTCCCGAGTCCGTGAGTTCCGACTCGAGCTTCGTGCTGCGCATCATGCCGCCGCTGTTCCTCGCGGTGTCGTTCATGCTCGCCATGGGTCTGCCCATGTTCACGCTCGAGAGCCCCATGCCCGTCTTTGGTGACGCCATCACCATCATGTACGCGCTCGCGCTGTCCCGCTTCTTCTTCGCACTGTCCGGCGTGGATTCCTCCAACGCCTACGCGGGCTTCGGCGGTATCCGCGAGCTGCTCATGAGCGTGCTCATCGAGCCGTCCATGCTCATCGCGCTGTTCACCGTCGCCATCGTGTGCGGCTCCACGGACATTGCGACCATGGGCCAGCACATCGTTACGGGCAACGTCTCGAGCGTCGTCGCCGTTATCCTCGCTGGCGTCGCCTTCGCGGCCGCCTGTTACATGGAGCTCGGCAAGCTTCCGTTCGATCAGGCCGAAGCCGAGCAGGAGCTCCAGGAGGGCCCTCTCGCCGAGCTCTCCGGCCCGTCCCTGGCCATGATGAAGCTCGCCATGGGCATGAAGCAGGTCGTGGTCGTCGCTTGGTTCACCTCCATCTTCATCCCCTGGGGAGAGCCCGCGACCATCGGCGTCACCGCTCTCGTGGGCGCCGTCGTCTTCCTTGTCAAGTGCCTGGTCGATTTCGTTGTCTGCGGCGTGCTCGAGAACTCCGTTTCCCGTTCGCGCTTCAAGGTGCTCGGTAACCAGACCTGGGCCGTCGTCGGCATCGCGGTCCTCGCGTTCGTCTTCGTCGTCGTAGGCGTGTAGGGAGAAGGGAGAAACTATGTCAATCGAATCGAGCTTGTCCCTCTTTGCCATGGTGGCGATCGCCGTCCCCATGCTGGGCTCCCTGCTCATCGTCATGCTGCCGCGTCCCTACGCTAAATGGATCTGCGCCTTTGCCGGCGGCATCGCCACGGTCGCTTCCGTTGGCTTGGCCGCGACGTTTGCCGGAAACGGCATGAACGCGGTCGATGTAACCTGGGCGAGTATGGGCCAGACCTTGGTCATGGGCTTCATATTCGACCGGATGAGCACGCTGCTCGCACCCGCGTTCGTCGCTATCGGCCTGCTCGTCGTCATCTATTCGTTCCCGTACATGAGCGATAAGAACAAGGAGCATCCCGACGCGCCCCGTCGCCGCTTCTACGTGTACTTCTCCACGTTCATCGGCGCCATGGCCGGTCTCGCCTACAGCTCCACCATCGTCGGCCAGCTCGTTTTCTTCGAGATCACCGGCGTGTGCTCCTGGGGCCTCATCAGCTACTACATGACGCCCACGGCCAAGAAGGCCGGTATGAAGGCGCTCATCATCACCCATATCGGCGCTCTGGGACTCTACATCGGCGCGGCCTTCCTGTTCGCCGGAACCGGCACGTTCGCGCTGAGCGCGATCTCCCAGCTCGATTCCGGTATGAAGACCGTCGTGCTGCTGCTCATCCTGTTCGCCGCTTGGGCCAAGTCCGCCCAGTTCCCGCTCTACATGTGGCTGCCCTCCGCAATGGAGGCCCCCACGCCCGTTTCCGCCTACCTCCATGGCGCGTCCATGGTGAAGGTCGGCGTGTGCGTGTTCGCCCGCGCTCTTGCGAGTGCCGGCGATATCCCCGAGATCGTCGGTTGGGTCGCCATCATCGACGCCGTCGTGACCATGCTCTTCGGCTTCCTCATGTACCTGCCCCAGAAGGATATGAAGCGCCTGCTCGCCTTCTCGACGATCGCGCAGCTCGCCTACGTGTTCTTCGGCCTGGGCCTCTCCGTGTTCGGAAGCCAGATGGCGTTCAACGGCGCCGTCGAGCACATCTTCAACCACGCGTTCACCAAGACCCTGTTCTTCCTCATCGCCGGCTCCCTCAGCTTCACGCTGGGAACCCGTATGTTGCCCAAGATCCAGGGCCTCATGAAGAAGTACCCGGTCACGGGCGTGGGCTTCGCGGTCGCCGCGACCGCTATCGCCGGCGTGCCCCCCATGAGCACGTTCTTCTCCAAGTTCCAGATTATTTCCGGTGGCTTCGCGGTTGGTGCTTCCAACACGGTCATCTTCGTCCTCGTGTGCGTCATGGTCGTCGAGACCGTCGCCACCTTCGCATGGTTCCTGCGTTGGATGGGTAAGGTCCTGCCCGGTGAGCCGAGCGAGACCGTGGCCGCCGGCCAGCCCCTTCCGCGCGCCATGGCGTTCGTGTTCGTCGTCCTCATGATCATGGTCGTCGTCGCCGGTCCTCTGTCCTCTAGTTGGATGGGTTAGGAGGTAGGACATGGGTTATTCGTTAGTCAATATCCTGGGCGGTCTTCTGATCGTGACCTCCACCATGGTGGTCGTCTCGAAGACCATCCCGTCCGCCATTAAGTGGTACGCGATCCAGTCGGTTGTCCTGGTGGGCGTGCTGCTCACCCTGGGCCTCACCACCGGTGCCACCGAGCTTCTCATGTGGGCCGCGTCGGCCTTCGTCACCAAGGTGATCCTCGTTCCGTTCATTCTCAACCGTGCCTACAAAAAGATGGGTTCGCCTGCCGATAGCACGCTGACCTCCTCCATCAAGCCGGCCTGGACCATCATCCTCACCGGTCTGGAGGTGGCCATCTGCTTCGCGGTGGTCACGCGCCTGAGCCTGCCCACCGCTGAGGTGGCTACTCCGGCCCTCGCCATCAGCTTCGCGCACTTCTTCGTCGGCCTCACGTGCATCATCTCCCAGCGCAACATCCTCAAGCAAATCTTCGGGTACTGCCTTATGGAGAACGGTAGCCACGTGACGCTCGCCCTGCTCGCGCCCACGGCCCCCGAGATCATCGAGATCGGCATCGCCACCGACGCCATTTTCGCCGTCATCATCATGTCCGCCGTCGTCGTGAGGATCTGGAACGACACCAAGTCGCTCGACTCCCACGACCTGACCGAATTGAAGGGGTAGGCCATGGATGTTTCAATGCTGACGGTCGCCCTGCTCGCTTGTCCCCTCGTGTTCTCCCTGATTATGGCTGCGCTCCCCAAGACGACGTCCTACAGCGTCTTTGCGGGGCTCAACACCATCTCCGTCGCGGCGACCCTCGTCCTTTCGGTCGTCACCGCGGGAACCATGCTCTCGAGCGGGCAGAATATCGACGCTTTGGGCCTGTGGCTCCATCTCGATTCGCTCTCGTCGATCTTCGTCCTTCTGGTAGGCATCATCGGGTTCATCACCGGCGTGTACTCCATCTCCTATATCAAGATCGATATCGAGGAGAAGACCATGCCGGCCGAGCGCACCAAGCAGTACTACGCGCTGTTTAGCCTGTTCGTTTTCACGATGCTGCTCGCCTGCCTGTCCAACAACATCATCCTCACCTGGGCGGCGGTCGAGGCCACCACGTTGTCGACCGTGTTCCTCGTGGGCATCTACAAGAACAAGCAGGCGCTCGAGGCGTCTTGGAAGTACGCGATGGTCTGCACCGCCGGTGTGGCCTTCGGCCTGTTCGGTACGCTGCTCATCTACGCGAACGCCGCCGATATCATGCCCAACGCGCATGAGGCAGCCTTCCTCACCTCCATCATGCCCTACGCCGACCAGTTCGACCCGATGCTCGTGCGCCTCGCGTTCGCGTTCATCGTCATCGGCTTCGGCACCAAGGCGGGCCTGTTCCCCATGCACACTTGGCTGCCCGACGCGCACTCCCAGGCTCCGAGCCCGGTCTCCGCGCTGCTCTCGGGCGTGCTGCTCAAGTGTGCCATGCTGGTGATCATCCGCTTCTACTCCCTGTCCATCATCACGGTGGGCGACACCTATCCGCGTACGCTCCTGCTCATCCTGGGCACGCTGTCCATCCTGGTGGCCGCCCTGTGCATCTTTAAGCAGGACGATATCAAGCGCCGCTTCGCGTACTCCTCCGTCGACAACGTCGGCGTGGTCGCGCTGTGCCTGGGTATCGGTGGTCCGCTCGGTATCGCCGCCTGCCTGCTGCACTGCATCTTCCACGGTTTCACGAAGGCGCTCGCCTTCTGCACGGCCGCTAACATCCAGCACATCTACCACACCCGCGACCTGAACAAGATCAAGGGCGTCGTCGAGATCGCTCCCGTCACGGCAGCGCTCACCATCATCGCCCTGCTCGCGCTCGCCGCCTTCCCGCCGTTCGCCCTGTTCATCTCCGAGTTCCTCACCTTCGTGGCCGGCGTCCAGTCCGGTCCCATCTGGGTGGTCGTGCTCGTGGCCATTGGCCTCACCGGCGTGTACTTTGCCCTTACCGGCATCGCGCTCAAGTCCATCTTCGGCAAGGCGCCCGAGGGCATGAAGCGCCACGAGGTGCCCGCCCTCATGATCATCCCCGAGATCGCCCTCGCGATCGTGGTCATGTGGTTCGGTATCGCCACCCCGGTCGCCATCACGAGCGGCGTCGAGGATGCAACGTCCGTCGTTTTGAACCAGAGCGTCGAAGAGCTCCACGAGGCTCCTCTCTACCGCATGGTGTTCAGTTCCCAGACCAAGACAAGCGAGGTGAATTAGCACCATGGCAGAACCTGAAAAGAAGGACTACGCTCGTCGTTGCGAAAGCCACGTCGAGGCCCTGCGCGCCGCAGTGCCGGGCGCTATCGAGAAGGTTGAGTGGCAGTGCGAGGACCAGCTGACGATCACCGTCAAGCTGGACCGTCTGCCCGAGGCCGTCCACTACCTGTACTACGAGCGCTACGGCTGGATTCCCGTGATTGTCGGCAACGACGAGCGCTCCCTGTGCGGCCGTTACGCCGTGTACTACGTCATCTCCATGGAGGGGGAGGACCCCGGCTGGGTTACCGTGCGTGCCGAGGTCGACCCCGCCAAGATGACGTTCCCGTCCGTGACGCCGTTCGTCCCCGCTTGCGTGTGGGGCGAGCGCGAGCTGCGCGATATGTTCGGCCTGATTCCCGAGGGTCTGCCCGACCGCCGTCGCCTGGTGCTTCCCGACGATTGGCCCAGCGGGCTGTACCCGTTGCGCAAGGATTCGATGGATTACCGTTTCCGCCCCGCCCCCGCGAGCGACATGGAAAACTACGAATTCTTGGCCGACACCAAGGGCAAGGAGACCACGCTCGTCCCCATGGGACCGTTGCACATCACCTCCGACGAGCCCGGCCACTTCCGCCTGTTCGTTGAGGGCGAGACGATCGTCGATGCCGACTACCGTCTGTTCTACGTGCACCGCGGCATGGAGAAGGTCGCCGAGACGCGCCTGAACTATGACGCCGTGACGTTCCTCGCCGACCGCATCTGCGGCATCTGCGGCTGCGCCCACTCGGTGGCCTATGCCGAGGCCGTCGAGCGCGCCCAGGGCATTCATGTCCCGCCGCGCGCCCAGTACATCCGCGCCATCATGCTCGAGGTCGAGCGTCTGCACTCACACCTGCTCAATATTGGCCTCGCATCGCACTACACCGGCTTCGATTCGGGCTTCCAGCAGTTCTTCCGCGTCCGCGAGAAGTCCATGGACCTGGCCGAGAAGCTCTCCGGTCACCGCAAGACCTACGGCCTCAACGTGATCGGCGGCGTGCGTCGCGACATTTTGGCCGAGCAGAAGCTCTCCACGCTCACGACCATCCACCAGCTGCGCTCCGAGGTTCAGGAGCTCGTCGACGTCTTGCTCTCCACGCCTAACTTTATTGAGCGTACGAGTGGCATCGGCATCTTGGACCGCAAGATCGCACGCGACTTCTCGCCGGTCGGCCCGCTCATGCGTGGCTCGGGCTATGCCCGCGATGTGCGCTTCGACCATCCCTTCGACGGCTACGCCGATCCGGACGTTCAAAAGATGCACGCCGCCACGGCTGACACCTGCGATGCCTTCGGCCGTACCGCCGTTCGCATCCAGGAGGTCTACGATTCGATCGATATGATCGAGACCATGCTCGAGAACTGCCCGTCGGGCCCCATCCTCACCACGGATTGGGAGTACACCCCGCACAAGTACGCCATCGGTGCCACCGAGGCGCCGCGCGGCGAGGACGTGCACTGGGCCATGCTCGGCAATAACCAGAAGTGCTACCGCTGGCGCGCCAAGGCCGCCACGTACAGTAACTGGCCGGTCCTGCGCTACATGTTCCGCGGCAACACCGTGGGCGATGCGGCGCTGATCGTCGGCTCGCTCGACCCGTGCTATTCCTGCACCGACCGCGTGACGGTGACCGATGTCGCCGCCAAGCGCGACCACGTGCTCGACAAGGAGCAGTTCGAGAACGTCTGGCGCGACAAGTCGCCGCTCGCGGGCGAGGGCACCATGGCCGCTCCGCTCGATGAGGAGGCGCTCTAATATGCTGAAGCTTTGGAAGGTTAACGCCAAGGCCGGCGACGCGACGGTCAAGTACCCGTTTGCGCCGTTCCCCACCAACAAGGACATGCGCGGCAAGCCCGAGCACAATGCCGAGCTCTGCATCGCCTGCGGTGCCTGCGGCGTGGCGTGCCCGGCCGATGCCATTCGCATGG
>CABUSL010000008.1 GCA_902494295.1 uncultured Collinsella sp. | reverse complement strand
GTTGTAGATGACTTCGATGGCCAACCATACACCCAAAATAGAGAAAACCGCAGGCGTTCTACATGCGGTTTTCTTTTTGCAATTCTTGGCGTGGTTGCCGATGCCCTGCCAAACGTAGTAAATGGACCCGTTTCGTGGCGGCCGAGTTGGACATGCATGTGGCGGCTCGGCCTAGGCACGCGCCTCGGCAAGCATCTGCTTTGCGTGGGCCAAGCTTGCCTCGGACTGATCGCCGCTCAGCATGCGGGCGATCTCGGCGGTACGCGCTTCGCCGGTTACCTCGTCCAAATGCGTCTGGGGAACATCGCCCGGTTCCTTGCTAACAACATAATGCTTGTCCGCCATGACGGCGACCTGCGCCAAGTGGGTTACGACAATCACCTGATGCGTAGCGGCGAGATCTGCCAGCACGCCCGCGAGTGCACGCGCCGTGGAGCCACCGACACCAGCATCGACCTCGTCAAACACCAGCGTATCGACACCGTCCGCGTTACCGAGGACAACCTTGCTTGCCAGCATGACGCGGCTAAGCTCGCCGCCCGACGCAATGCGGCGCAGGGGGCGCGGCGTCAAACCGGCACCGCTGCGGTATAGCAGCTCGTAGCTCGAAGGACCAACGGGCGTCCACTCAGCACGGGGAAGATCGCACGACTCCCAGACGAGCTCGGCGCCACCCATCTCCAAGCGAGCCATCTGGCGGCCGACCTCGTGGCAGAAGCGCGGGGCCGCCGTATTGCGAGCGCGCTTAAGTGCCCTGGCAGCAGCGAACAGCTCGCGCTCGGCGCTCCCGAGTGCCTCACGCGCCTTTTTGATCTGTTCATCGCCATCATCGACCAGCGACAGCAGCTCTTGTGAGCGGTCGCGCATGGCAAAGACATCGTCCATGGTCGGACCCCACTGACGCAGCAGGCCCTTGAGGTCGGAATACCGCTCGCGCATGCGAGCGAGCTCGCGAGGATCGAAGGCAACCCCATCGCGATAGGAACGAAGCTCGTTCGCGCAATCCTCAAGAGAGATGCAGGCATCCGAAAGTGCATCGGCAATGTCGCCCAGTTTGCGATCGACGGTAGCCATTCGGGAAAGCTCTGCCACGGCGCTGTTCACGGCATCGAGCGCTCCCCCTTCGGAGGCAAGCGATGCATGGGCATCGTTAGCTGTGGCAACCAGTACCTCGGCATGTTCGGAGCGCGGCAGCAGTTCCTCGAGTTCCTCATACTCGCCCGGTTTGGGGTCGACCTCGCCGATGCGCTCGAGCGCAAAGCGCGCCTCCTCGACGCGGCTCCCCTGCGCACGCGAGGCCTCTTCGACACGTCGAACCTCCTTAGCGGCAGCCCGCGAAGCCTTAAAGCAGGCACGGTACGCATCCAGCGCCTCGAGTGCCAGGCGCCCTGCCCATGCATCGACCATCGCAACGTGATGCGCCGGATCGAGCAAGCGCTGGTGCTCGTGCTGGCCGCACAGATCCATCATCACACCAACGCGCTCCGAAAGCTCGCGCACACTGGCGATGCGGCCGTCAATCTTCACGCGGCTGCGGCCCTCGGCAGAAAGGCTGCGCTGCACGGTGAACCCCTCCGTGTCGTGCGGCCCGTCGAACAGCCGCGCCTCGACGCTCGCCAGCGCCTCGCCCTCGCGCACCGTCGACGAATCCGCGCGCTCGCCCAAAATAAGCTTGAGGGCCGAGAGCAACGCGGTCTTGCCGGCGCCGGTCTCGCCGGTCAGGACAGTCAGACCGGCACTCGGCACTAGCGTCGCCTCGCGAATGAGTGCAATGTTAGAAACCTGCAGCTCATCGATCATGACGGACTCCGTAGAATACGCGGCTCACCGAGTTATAGAAGCTCTCGGGGCCATAATCGAGCAACAGCACATCTCCGGGCCCGCGACGCACAGCCACGCTCTCGACCGTACCATCACAAGTAATAAACTGTCCGTCGATGGCGATTGCCGGAACGCTCGGACGGTCATCAGACATAAAGATTTCGACGACATCACTCGGCGAAGTCAAGAAGGCGCGGGCCTGAATGGTGTGCGGCGCAATGGGTACGCAGACCATGCCCGTATAGTCGGGGCTCACGATGGGGCCACCGGCACTGAGCGCGTAACCCGTAGAACCGGTCGCCGTGGACACGACCACGCCGTCGCCACGCAGTCGGTCGATATGGTGGCCCGACACCGTGATGTCGAACTCGACCATATCGGACAGCGGACCTCGGGTAAGCGCCATGTCGTTGAGGGCGAACGTGCGCACGACATCCTTCGTACCGTCTTCGCGCACGGACACGATATCCGCGGCGATGGTAGCGCGACGACTCACGTGCAGCTCGCCGGACAGGGCATCACTCACAACCTGCAGAATGTCGCGCTCCTCGGGGCTCGCAGCAGTTAAAAAGCCCAGGTGACCATAGGAAAGACCGAGGATAGGAATCTCGCGATGGTTGAGGATGCGGGCAGCACGTAGCAACGTACCGTCGCCGCCGAGCGTAATGACCAGATCGGAGCCGTCAATATCAGGCGTGCTCTGAATCTTGGATCGCTGGTCGGCAGCCCATGCGACCTCATAGCCCTGGCGCGTCAGCCAAAGCTCGAGCATCAGGCCGCTCTCGACCGCCTCTTGCTTGTAGTAATTGGGAACCAGAAAGACCTTCATAGCGTTGCAGCTTTCTCGCTCAAAACCGATACCTGGGATTGCAGCTCATCGTCGGTGCGTTCACCGGGGGCAAACCTCGTGCCGTACAGGAAAAACTCAACGTTGCCCTTGGCACCATGAATGGGTGACACGCACACATCGACCGGGAACAGGCCCTTGGCAGCAAAGAGTTCAACCGCCCTCACGAGTGTATCGCGGCGCACGGCGGGATCGGTCACAATGCCGCCCTCGCCCACCAGCGCCGCCGGAGCCTCAAACTGCGGCTTTACGAGCGTGCAGAATGCACCCGTAGGAGCCAGGCACGCCAGTACCGCATCGATAATGTTCGCGATGCTGGTAAACGAGACATCACACACAGCCAGGTCGATGGCGCCGGCATAGCCAAGCTCAGGCAGCTGCGTCACATTTGTGCGCTCATGCAGCGTCACGCGATCGTCCTGACGCAACGACCAATCGAACTGGGCGCGACCCACGTCCACCGAGACAACGGTCGCAGCTCCGCGCTTGAGCAGGCAATCGGTAAAACCGCCGGTAGAGCAGCCCACATCCAGACAGGCAAGGCCCGTCGGATTGATGCCAAACGCATCGAGCGCGCCTTCGAGCTTAAGCCCGCCGCGGCCAACATAGGGAATGCGCCCCTTCACGTGCAGCGGCAGCCCCGGGATCACCTTAAGGCCCGGCGAAGTCAAGCGCTCACCGCCACTCGAGACCAAGCCGGCCATAAGAGTGCGAAGGGCATCCGCGCGATCTGCGCAGATGCCCTGTGAAATCAGTTCGTCATCAAGACGCACGCGTTTCATGAATGCCATCAACCATTCGTATCCGGAGATGCGGCCTAGCTATCCTGGGATTCGTTTGCCGCATCCTCATCATATTCCTGCTCGAGCTTGTCGGCCTCACGCGGTGTAAGCTCAAACTTGTCGACCATATCGACCGCGCGGGAGCCCAGCTCAATCGCTTCGTCAAACAGATCGAGCGAACGCTCCAAGGAGGTATCCTTGGAGCGAACGGTAGCGATGATCTGATCCAGACGGTCCGAGATCTCATCAAAGTTACGGACAGAACCCTCTGGCATGACTACTCCTCGACGGAGTCGACAACAGCCTCGGCGGCGTCCGCATCCTCGGCCAGCACGCCAGCCTCAGCCTGAGCAACCGCAACCTTGGCGGCAGCCTCGGCGGCCTGGGCCTCCTCGCGCGCACGGTCCTCGGCCAGCAGCTCCTGATACAGGTCCTCGCCCGGCAGCTCCTCGCTGCGAGCGATCTTGCCCAGCACGCCGTTGACGAACGACGCGGACTGGTCGGTGCCATAGGCCTTGGCAAGCTCGACAGCCTCGTTGATCACGATGGCGTCCGAGACTTCCTCGTCGGTAAGGAAACGCATCTCGTAAACGGCGATACGCAGCAGATTGCGGTCGGCACCGGGCATGCGCATAAGATCCCAGTTCTTGGCAACGGAGCGCAGAGCGCAGTCGATGCGGTCGATATGCTCGTAGGCACCGCGGCACAGCTCCAGCGCATAGGGGTCGAGGGGACCCTTCGAGATCAGGAAATCACCCTCGAGGACGCGCTCGAGCGGGCTGTCCGTGGCCTCGGCCTGGAACAGCAGCTGCAGCGCCTGACTGCGGGCAAGCGTACGCCCGCGATAAACCTTAAGGCTCAAAGGTTACTCCTTGGGGAAAACGAGGCCGTCGATGCAAACGTCAACACGCTCAACCTCGACGCCCACCTGGGCATCGATGGCGGCGACCACGGCGGCGCGAACGGCCTCGGCGAGTTTCTTGAACGGATAGCCAAAGAACACCACGACACGCACGGTGAGTGCGAGCTTGTCGCCGACGACCTCGGCCTCGACCGCCGGCTCGGAAGCCGGGGCCTTGGACGAGAGCATCATGGAGACAAGGTTGGTGGCAAGGTCCTTGACGCCAACGGAGGCGATGCCCTCGACATCGGACACGGCGCGCGAGACGATGGCGGTCAGAACATCGGGCGAAATGCCGATGCCGTCAATCTTGATTTCCTGGGGCATGAGTCCTCCTAGAAGAGTTGGTTGCTAGACGCGGGAGACGAACTTGCCGTCGCGGGTGTCAACCTTGATGACCTCGCCCTCGTTGAGGTACATGGGGACCTGGATGACAGCGCCGGTGTCGATCGTGGCCGGCTTGGTGGAACCCTGGACGGTGTCGCCCTTAAAGCCCGGGTCGGTCTGGACGATGGTGGTCTCAATGAACATCGGCGGGGTCACACCCATGAGCTCATCGTCGGCGAAGAGCAGCTGGCAGACGTCGTTCTCGCGCAGCCACTTGGAGTTCTCGCCCACCATGTCCTCGGGAACGGGAACCTGCTCATAGGACTCGTTGTCCATGAAGATGTAGTCGGCGCCATCGTTGTAGAGGTACTGGAACTCGCGGGTGGTGAGCATGACGCTCTCGAACTTGGTGCCGGCGTTGCAGGTGTTCTCGACGACGCGGCCGCTCTTGATGTCGCGGGTCTTGTAGCGCACAAACGCGCCGCCCTTGCCCGGCTTGACATGCTGGAACTCGACGATGGTGTAGACCTTGTCCTTGATGCGGAGACCGAGGCCGTTCTTGAAGTCGGCGGTAGAAATGGTAGGCATAGCGACCTTTCTTGTTATGGGCAGAACGCACAAGCGTCCAAATTACATACGACAGAAATTATACACTTGCAGACGGCGCCTGCGGCGAGCGCATAAAAAGAGAACGCGGGGCGTCCGAATCGATCCGGACGCCCCGCCCCAAACTATCTACCGAAGTAGACTAGCAGTCGATAACGTGCAGGTCGTGCGGGGTCTTGGTGAAGGGCTCGTAGCCGTTCTCGGTGACCACGCCGTAGTCCTCAAGGCGCACGCCACCCACGCCGGGCAGGTAGACGCCGGGCTCCATGGTGACAACCGAGCCGATCTCGATGGTGTTCTTGCTGCGGTTGAAGTTGGGCAGCTCGTGGATGTCGATGCCCACGCCGTGGCCCAGACCATGGTTGTAGTAATCGCCATAGCCGGCATCGCCGATGATCTTCTTGGAAAGCTTGAAAATGTCGTTGCCCTCGACGCCCGGATGGATGGCGGCGACGCACTCCTCGTGCGTACGGCGCACGAGCGCATACAGGTCGAGCTGCTCCTGCGTGGGCTCGCCCATCACGACGGTGCGCGTCATATCGGAACGATAATCGCAGTAGCCCGCGCCGTAATCCATGAGAACGAAATCGCCCTTCTCGATGACGCGGTCGCTCGGCACGGCATGCGGGTTGGCGGTGTTGGGACCGCTCGCCACGATGGAGCCGAAGGCAAGGCTGTCTGCGCCGTTGGCGAACATAAAGTTCTCGAGCTCGTTGCGAACCTGCTTCTCGGTCATACCGGGCTTAATAAAGCCGAGCATGTGCTGGAAGGCGGCGTCGGTGATCGACTGTGCATGGCGCATGAGCTCGATCTCCTCGGCATCCTTGATGGCGCGCATCTTGCGGATGTCGTCGTGCATCAGCGGCAGCATGCAGGCGACGGAACGGTCCTCCAGGCCGCGCTGAATACCCTGGTAGAAGTTAATCTGCATATCGTCCTCGACAGCGCAGACACGGCACTTGTTAGCCGCAATCTTGCCGGCGACCCAGCCGGGGATGGTACCCTCGTCCATGTCGTAGACCCAGGGGCTGCCGGCGGGCGTGTTCTCCTCAAAGCTGTTGAGGTAGCGCGAGTCGGTGTGGAACAGGCACTGGTCGGCCGTAATAAACGCAGCGTGCGGGAACTCGAAGGTGTAGTCGAAGACGCCCTTAACGCCCGTAAGCCAACGAAGGTTGGCCTCGTCGCGCACCACGATGGCGTCGTAGCCACGCTCGGCCATCAGGGCACGGACACGCTCGATACGACCGGCAGGACCGGCAGCAAACTCAGACATGCAGATTCCTTTCTTGTTGTCTCTATATAGACGGGACGGGTCTCAACCGAACGATGGAATCGCATGCGATACGCAACCGATTGAAAACCCGCCCCTCAACATGATACGAAAGACGATGGATGTCAATAAATCTTAGAGAAGTTCTTTGCGTGAAGCCAAGTAGGCGTGAGCATGGCGCTCAAGAACCTCGTCCTCAACGCTCGTTAGGCGAATGGCGCCGAGCGCCGCGGGCAGCGGCAACATACTGCGGTTCGAGCGGACAAACTGCTGCCTACGGAACTCCTCGATATATGCGGCAGGCTCCAGATCGAAGGCAAGTTCCTCGATACCAAAGTCCTCCAGGCAGTCATCGACCTCAAAGACGTAATCGATATCGAAGTCGCAGGCATCATGTGCTAGGCGCGCCTCAAAGCGCATGCCCTCGGACAACAGCTGGTAGGCAGGGACCTGCGAAGCGGCATCGCCCAAGCAGGCGCGCAGGGTACGCTCCCCCGTCTTGCCAAAATCGAGCGCATGGCGAGCGCTCGGGTTCGTGGCCATCAGTACGTCCTTGCGAGCAGTCTGAGACCATTGAACGGCATTGACGAGCGCGACCTCCTCGCCCGCGAGAATCTCGGGGACGGTCTCAGTAAACTGATTCCAGCGGGACTTGCTGCTCGAAAGCATGGTGCCAACAAGTACCGCATAGCCGAGCTTGAGGTCCTCGGGGTCCGCCTCGCGAACAAGGTCGAGGTCACACACGACCAAGCCCGGTTCGGGACGAAACGCGATGGCAGGAATCGCATTGGCCGACGAGGCGACGAGCGGCTTCATGGTCGTCGCGACCGTGAGCATGGCGTCGAAGCTCGTCGGCAACAGCGCGCACTCGGTTCGGCCGCACCACTGGTTGGCGCACCAGCTAACAACCGAGCAGGTTGCGGCATCGCCAACGGCGACAACCAGATCGTCGCAGGTAACACCGTTGGCAGACAGGGCGCCAAAGACAGCATCAGCATCGGCCAGCGTGGCACCAGCAGGCGAAACCTCGAGGACTAGCGGCGACACGGCAAAACCGGCGTCGACCAGCGCATGCTCGACGACCTCACCAAAACGCTCGGATGTAGCGTCGCTCCAAACCACCATCGCGCGCTTGGGCTTGCCAACGGCCGAGGCAAACATGCGCGACAGCTCATCGAACGCGCCCAATCCGACACGGACATCGACGCTGCGGTTTTGGAAATTGATCAGTTGACGGCGAATCATAGCAGCCCACGCTCCAAAAGCATCTCGGCACAAAGGTAGGAAACGTCCTCGAAGGACTTGTTGCGAATATCAAGGGTAAGGTCGGCGGCCTGGCGATACAGCGGACGGCGATGCTCAAACAGGCGCGCGGCATGCTCGGGAGAGCGGAAATCGGGGCGCGTGTCGGACCGACGAATCTGGCGAATCGAATCCTCGAAGTCACCCTCGAGGTACACGCACGTACCCATTTCGTGCATCAGCTCAATATTCACCGGCGTCTCGACGATACCGCCCCCGCACGAAACCAACAGGCTGCGCTCGCTTTGGAGCGAACGGAGCGCCGAGGTCTCGAGCTCGCGAAAACGATCCTCACCCTCGGTCTCAAAAATCTCGGTTACCGACTTGCCGCAACGGCGCACGACCAGGCGATCGGTATCGATAAAACGCCGCTTGAACATGGTGCCGACGTTGCGCGCGAGCGTCGATTTGCCCGCGCCCAAAAAGCCGATAAAGAAGATATGGTCGCAGCCGTGTTTGGTGTGCTGGGACATAGCGAGACCTATTCCTCGCAGGGAAGGTCGCGTAGGGCCCGGCGCTCGAAGATACGGAAGATCTGCGTATACCACAGGTCCTGCGTCGCCTGCGGCTTTACCAGGATGGTATCGACGCCGGCGAAGTTGCCGCTCCACACGTCCGTGTAGAGCTGATCACCAATCAGCACCGCCTCGTCGGCCGTGGCGCCGAGGCGCTTAAGACCCGCCTTGAGGGCAAACGGCGCCGGCTTCATGGCGTGGCTGATGGCCTCGAGTCCCAGCTCGCGTGCAGAGCTCATGACCTGGTCGCGATGCCAGTTGTTGGACACCATGCACAGCTTAAAGCCTTTGGCGCGGGCGGCGTCGAGCCAAGCGGAAACCGCGGTGGGAACCTGCTCGGTGTCGCGCGGCACCAGGGTGTTATCGCGATCGAGCAGAATGGCGCGTTTGCCGTCGGCCCACAGGGTATCAAGGTCGATGCGATCGACCGAGGCAACGTATCGTTTGGGGCTAAAAATCCTCATGTTAATTCCAAGACTGTTGATGCTCTTCGTAGGTTTGCGAGAAGTACTCCTCGTCCTGCGTAATGTAGAAATATAGGTCATCGGAGTCGGTCGGCTCAAGCGTGGCCTTGAGCGCCTCGAGCGACGGAGAGCAGATGGGCGTGGGTGGCAGGCCCTCGTGCTTATAGGTGTTATACGGGCTATCGCTCTGCAGGTCGTCGGCGGTAACTTCGCCACCGGTGACATACATCATGGTCGCATCGCTGTTGAGATAGCGCAGACCATCGAGCTTGCCGGCAAGACGGTTGTAAAAGACCGAGGCCACGTGTGCGCGCTGGTCGGCGTTGAGGCCCTCGCGCTCAACGATAGAGGCCAAGTTGACGATGTCGTAGTCGGACATCTCCACACCGTAGCGTTCCTTGATCTTGGCTTCGCAGCTCGCAAAGTCAAGCGACTTATACTCGGCGTTGAACTGGTCAAGCATGGCGCGAATCACATCATCGGCGCTTGGGTCCTTACCCAGCGAATACGTCTTGGGGAATAGGAAGCCCTCGAGCGAATCGTTCGCGGCGTCTTTAAGGAAAGCGTAATCATTCACATAATTGCTCGCCTTGGCCTGGTTAAGGAAGTCCTCCTTAGAAATGCTGTCATACGCCTTGGCCACGCGGTCGGCGACCTGATCGACCGTCAGGCCCTCAGGGATAGTCAACGCATCGGAGCCGGCGTTGGGACCTTCCATAAGCTGCTGGACGACCTTAGTCGCGTCCATGAGCGTGGTAAACGAATACTTACCCGGCTTGAGTGACATATCAGCGTTGAGCTTTTTGACCGCAGCGTAGTAATCCTTGGGATTCTCGACGATATGGTTCTCGGAGAGGATCGAGGCGATGGTGTCGCCCGAAGCGCCTTCGGGAATCGTGATAGTAACTTGCTGACCAGCTTCAACGTTCGCGTCCCCACCGGTAATGAAACCCTTGACGGCCGGAACGACAAAGAAGACGATCGCGACCAGCGCAAGCACGGCGACGACGCCACCGATAATCAAAGGCACCGGGGAGTTCTTCTTTTGGGCGCTGCGACGAGCATGGGAGTTGTAGCTTGAGCGCGTAGCCGGAGCCACGCGGTGCGTGCCTTGGACCCGGTGAGAATGACCGTGAGATTGAGGGGTCTGTGCGCGCTGAGCAGGCGCCTGCTGTGTAAAACGCGTACCGCTAGTGGGGTGCGTCGTCCGAGCAGAAGGCTGCTGCGGCACGCGAGCAGACGATTGCCGGATCGGACGAGCAACAGGCTGTTGTGCCGCGCGCTGCGTCGGCTGCGCAGGGCGCGGTGCAGGCTGTAGTGTACGCTTCGGCTGGCGCGGATCGGAAGCACTAGGCATGAGGAACCTCCTCGTTTTTACGATCAAGCCAGGTCTGCAAGAACAGGCTGGCGGCGATCATGTCAATCTTGCCCCTCATCTGCTTTTCGTTAAGCCCCTGCTCTCGCAGGATTCGCTTGGCCTCCTGCGAGGACAGACGCTCGTCCTCAAACTCCAGCGGAAGTTCGAGCTCGTCGGCAATCTTTTGGGCCACAGCGGCGACGCGCTCGGCCTGGGGGCCGGGCTCACCGGCCATGGTCAAGGGACGTCCGCTTACCAGGATATCGGGCTCATAGTCCTCGACCAGGTAGCGAAACGTCTTTGCCATGCCTGTGACCTCGGCAGCAGGAAGCACCTTGACAGGCATCGCCATCTTGCCATCACGGCTCGAGACGGCAATGCCAATCCTGGTCTCCCCTATGTCCAGCGCGAGCGCGACCACAGCGACAACCTAGGTTCTTAGGCGCCGAGCGCGGTCTTGGCGGCCGCGAGGGCATCGGCGATACCGGCGGCGTTCTTGCCACCGGCCTGGGCCATGTTGGGACGACCGCCACCGCGACCATCGACCAGGCCCGCGATCTGCTTGATCACGTTGCCGGCGTGGAAACCGGCCTTGACGGCGTCATCGGAACCAGCGGCGAGCAGGGCCGGGGTGCCCTTCTCGGTCACGCTGGCGACGACGCAGGCGACAGGGCCGGCGACCTTCTGGTGCACGGTATCCCACACGTTACGCAAATCGGAAGCCTCAAGGCCCTGCAGCTCGGCGACGACGAGCTTGTAGCCATCGAGCTCGACGGCGCCCTCGATGGCGCTGGAGATGGCGTCGGAGGAGCCACCGGTCAGCGCCTTCTTGAGCTTATTGGACGTCTCGCGAAGCTCGGCCTGCAGGTTCTCAACGCGGGCGGGAACCTCGTCCACGCGGCACTTGAGCGCAGCGGCAGCGGCGTCAACGAGCGACAGACGGTCGGCCATGTAGTCGAGGGCGCCCTTAGAGGTCACGGCCTCGATACGGCGGACATTCGAGCCCGTAGAGGACTCGGAAATGATCTTGAACAGGCCGATCTCGGCAGTGTTGGCGGCATGGGTGCCTCCACAGAGCTCACGGGAGAACGGCTGGTCCTCGGCGCCCACGGAGACGACACGGACGACGTCGCCGTACTTCTCGCCAAACAGGGCAACAGCACCGGCGGCCTTGGCCTCGTCGATGCCCATGACGCGGGTCACGACCGGCTTGGAAGCGAAAATCTGCTGGTTGACCAGATCCTCGACAGCCTTGAGCTGCTCGGAGGACAGGGCCTCAAAGTGCGTGAAGTCAAAGCGCAGGTGCTCGGGCGTCACCAGCGAGCCGGCCTGGGAAACATGCTCGCCCAGGACCTGCTTAAGCGCGGCGTCGAGCAGGTGGGTGGCGGTGTGGTTGCGGCGCAGGAAGCCACGGCGCTCGGCGTCGAGCGCAGCGGTCACGGTAGCACCGACGGTCAGCGTACCCTCGGCGACGTGCGCGACATGGGCATACAGGCCGTTGTGGTTCTTGGTGTCGGAAACGGTCAGCGCAACGCCCTCGGCGGAAAGCTCACCGGCGTCACCCTGCTGGCCGCCCATCTCAGCATAGAACGGGGTGCGGTCGAGCACGACCTCAACGTCCTCGCCCGCAGCAGCGGACTCAACGGACTCGCCGTTGCGCACGATGGCGACCACCTTGGCGCTCTCGATCACATCGTTGTCGTAGCCATCGAACTCAGTCGCAGCGACCTTGTCCGAAAGCTCGACCCACACGTCGTTGAAGCTGCCCCAGGCGTCGCCCTTGGCATTGGCGCGAGCGCGGGCCTTCTGGTCCTCCATGCAGGCGGTGAAGCCGTCCATGTCGACGTCGTGGCCAGCAGCGCCGGCGATCTCGACGGTCAGGTCGATGGGGAAACCAAAGGTGTCGTGCAGCTTAAAGGCAACGTCGCCCGGAAGGACGGCGCCGTCGGCGAGCGCGGCCAAGGCCTCGTCCAGGTAAACACGGCCGTTGTCGAGCGTCGTGGAGAAACGCTCCTCCTCGGAGGCGACGATGCCCTTAACGAGCGCGACGTTCTTGAGCAGCTCGGGATAGGCCTCGCCCATCTGAGCGTTAACCTCGTCAATGAACTTGGTCAGGAAAGCGCCCTCGATGCCCAGCAGGCGGCCGTGGAACACGGCACGACGGAGCAGGCGGCGAAGGACGTACTCGCGGCCCTCGTTGCCGGGCAGGATGCCGTCCGAGATCATAAAGTCGACGGCACGGGAGTGATCGGCGATAATGCGCAGCGAGCGGCTGGCACCGGAGTAATCGTCGGCGTCATAGGTCTTGCCGCTGATCTCCTCGCCGAGTTTGATGAGGTGCTGCATCAGATCGCCGTCGTAGTTAGCGGTCTTGTGCTGCATGATAGCGGCCATGCGCTCCAGACCCATGCCCGTATCGAGGTTGCGGTGCGGCAGCTCCGGCATGGAGCCGTCCTCCTGGCGGTCGTACTGGGTAAACACGAGGTTCCAGAACTCAAGGAAGCGGTCGCAGTCGCAGCCGGGCTTGCAGTCGGGGCTGCCGCAACCGACCTCCTCGCCCATGTCAAAGTAGATCTCGGAGCACGGACCGCAGGGACCGGTGGGGCCAGCGGCCCAGAAGTTGTCGTCCTCGCCCAGACGCGAGATGTGATCCTCGGCAACGCCCAGGGAGCGCCACACGTCGTGAGTCTCGTCGTCCTCGGTAAAGACGGTAAAGTACAGGCGGTCGAGCGGCAGCTTGAACTCCTTGGTGATGAGCTCAAAGGCCCAAGCGCAGGCCTGCTGCTTGGAGACGCCGCCAAAGGAGAAGTCGCCGAGCATCTCAAAGAAGGACAGGTGACGGCCGTCCTCGCCGATGCAGTCGATGTCGTTGGTACGGACGCACTTCTGGCAGGAGATCGCGCCGATCTCCTTCATGGTCTTCTTGCCCTGGTAGTACTCCTTAAACTGGTTCATGCCGGCGTTGGCAAGCAGCAGCGAAGGATCGTCGGGGACGAGGGACGAAGAAGGATAGAGCTTAAGACCGCGCTCCTCAAAGAAGTTGAGGAACTTGGAGCGAATCTCGGCCGTAGTCATTGACGGGTAGTCAGCACTCATAGAGGGAATCTCCTCGGTTTCACATCGAAACAGTTCAAACGTAACGATATTACCATCCCACCGCGCCTGTGCAAAAAAGAGGGCCGCCAAACAGCGACCCTCCAGCGAAAGTGCATGTTATTTAGGACAGTCAAATTCTTTGAATAACAAATGACTGCTGTAGAATTACATAATAAAGTTCACCCGGAAGGAGCGATCGATGAAAAGCAAACGATTTGTCCTGAATGCACTTCTGGTAGTAGTACTTTTAGCGCTCTTGGCCTTCTCCCAATGGTACGCAAACCAACCTGCATTTGGCTACGTACTGTATGCAGTGACGTCCGGCGACAACACTTATTGCCCTCTACGCGCAATTGACATTCTCTATTTCTATGTAGCCGGCCCCTTATCAATCGCTTTGCTCGCGTTTCTTGTCTTTTACAACATCAAGAAACGCTAACAGAGCCTATTTGGAATCCGAATCGTCCATGGAGCCGTCGATGCCGGTTTTGGTGTCGTCATTCGAGTCGGCATCATCGTCCTTGGCGAAAGGGTTCTTAAAGAAACCCGTCGCGTCGGGCTGAAGACCCGAGAGCTTGATCCAAGGATTATCGAGCTCGGGCTTGGGCATAGCCTGGGCCTCGGGCGCGGTCTCGTTGCCGATGAGCTCAGACTCATAGATGAACGTATCATCGCCAAGCGCGTCATAGGCGGCGACTGGGTCGCCCTCGGCATCGCGATACGGCGTGCCCTTAAACACGGCGCCATCGTATGCCACAAGCTGGCGGCCGGTCTCGTTCTCAAAGTAGTAGACGAAAATGCCCTTGAGGGCCGCGCACAACGGGATGGCGATGACCATGCCGATGGGGCCCATGAGTGCCGAACCAATAACGAGGGCCGTCAGGCTCATGATGGGATGCACCTGGACCGAGCTCTGCATGACCTTAGGCGAAATGACGTTGTCGGTGACATTTTGTGCCACCATAGTCACGATCAAGGTCCATAACGCCAGCATCGGGCTGAACATAAAGCCGAGCACCGTGGCGATCGCCGCGCTCACCCAGGGTCCGACAACCGGAACCAAGTGCATGATGCCGGTAAAGATGGCCATGAGTGCTGCGTATGGATGGCCAATGAGCGTAAAGCCGATAAAGGCGAGGATGCCACCGCAGATCGACGTTACGACCATGCCACGCATGTAGCCGCCAACCGAGCGCGAAAGAATCGCGACCATAAAACGGTACGAGGTCTCCTTTTCCTGACCAATGATGGTGCAGACCTCGTGGTGCATGCGGGGATAGTCGCAGGCCAACCAATAGGCAAGCACCAAGCCCAGAAAGATGACGAACAGCTGCGAGGCCGTATTGGTAATGAGCGGGAATACACCGCGGCCAAGCTCGGCGGCAATCTGTGAGACATACTTGGACGCCACCGTGACGAGCGAAGAAAGGTTATCGTCCAGATACTCCTTGAACGGCGTGTTGTTGAGCGTCTTGGCATGCGAGATCATCTCATTGAGGTCGCCACCAGCAACACGAAGCTGCTCGGGCAGGCGGCTCAAGACTTCCATGATCTGACCAAAGAGAATCGGCGACAAAATGCAAACGACACCGACGAGCACGGCAACAACAACAATTAGCGCAATAAGCGAACCGATGCCGCGATTCACGCCATGGTGCTCGAGCCAATTGGTGATCGGGGACATCACAAAAGCAATGATGGAGCCGACGGCAAGAAACTCAATAACCGGTGCCAGGATGCCCATAAGGTTAAAGATGACAGCAGCAATAACAATGCAGCCGACAACAGCCCAAATGCGCAGCGTCAGAATGCGGGTGTCGCGCAGCACGCAATCGGTTTGTTGGGGGTGCTCACTCATGAACGAATCATCACTCCGTCGGGGTCGATCTTGTCCTGAATCTTCTTAAGCGTGCGGCGCAGCAGACGCGAAACCTGCACCTGAGAAATACCCAGCTTCTTGGCGATCTCGATCTGGGTCATGCCCTTCACAAAGCGCAGCTCGATCACCTCGCGCTCGCGCGGCGAGAAATCACGGATGGCTTCCTCGATCACTAGGCGGTCATCGGTAAAGTCGAGCTCGTTGTCGTCGTCGGCGTAACGGTCGAGAATCGAAGGGGCATCGTCGGAATCGGACGCACCAGGAGCCTCGATGGGCACCGAGGTATAGGCCGAAGACGATTCCATAGCCTCGAGGACCTCATCGACAGTCACATCTAGATACTCAGCGATCTCCTCAACCTTGGGCGAACGCTGCAGCTCGTTGGTAAGTTTGTCAGTAGCCTGGTTGACCTTGGCCGAGAGCTCCTGCAGACGACGCGGTACGCGCACGCTCCAGCCCTTGTCGCGGAAATGGCGTTTGATCTCGCCCAGGATAGTGGGTGTCGCAAACGTCGTGAACTCAAGACCGCGCTCGGGATCAAAACGGTCAATAGCCTTGAGCAAACCCAGATAGCCGACCTGCATGAGGTCGTCGAGCGGCTCGCCGCGATTCTTAAATTTGTTGGCAAGAAACCTTACCAGGTTCATATGGGACATGACGAGCTGTTCGCGGGCGTCCGGATCACCGGTCTCCTTGTAGCGACGAAACAGCTCGCGGGTTTTCTCCTTGTCCCAAGCGGTCTTGCCGCTCCGGGAACGTTCGGTCATATTAAATATCCGCCTTGAGGTCGAGGGAAAGCGTCAGGGGCGCCGCAGTCTTTTCGTAGGAGTCGCACACGCTCGCCAAAATAAGCTCGGCATAAACAGCAGCCTGGTCATCCTCGTCGACGGTGGCCTGATCGCCAAAGGTAAAGGTCATACCAACGTGAGATTCATCGACATCGAATTTGATTGAGATGTCGTCGGAATCAACAGCCGTGCAGCCAAAGATAAAGGCTTCCTCGGCAGCCATGCGGATGTCCTCGATGCGATCGACGGACATGGAGCAGAGCGCACCGACATTTGCCGCCGTCATGCGCACAAGGCGCGCCAGACGCGGGTCGCCGGCAACGGTCAGCGTAATGGGGCAAGTTGCTTCGCTACTCATCGCAGGACTCCTCGGTGGTCTCGGCGGGCGTGTAGGTGTAATACTGGGCTGCTTTAGCAGCAGGCTTCTGTGCATCATTGTCACCAGCAGCGACATCGTCCCCGGCTTCGCCAATCAGGACACGCTCGGTCGGCTGCTCGGCTTCTTCGGCAGCGGAAAACTTGCGCTCAGCGTCGGCCGCGGGAGCCTTCACCTTGTTAAAGAGTTTCTGCACGGCACCTGCCGCAGAATCAGTCACGCTCGACACAGCATTGCTGGCCTCGGCCATGCTACCGGTGACCTCAGAAATGTCGCGAACCACGGCTTCGACCTCTACGAGATTGGAGGTAAGGGCATCAACTGCCGTCTTGCTCGACTTAAGCAGCGGCTCCATCTGGGCAAGCGCCGGCGTAAGCTCATCGACAGCGCCATCGAGCTTTGCCACCACAGGCTGAGCCTCGGCGATGGTGTTGTTGAGGTCGTTAACGGTCTTATCGAGCGAGTCGACAACGGTGCGGGTCTTGCGCAGGGTAAGCGCGAGCTCAACGATGGCCCACACGCCGGCAACAGCGAGCAGCAGCAGGGCGATTTGAATGGGACTCATACAAGCCTCCCAAAGGAATCGATATACAGACGGTTTCCATGGTACCCCAAAGGGGACCGAACATGCCATGAGCAGCAACGTGGGACAAAATTATCAGCAGCTACTTCGGTGCATTCCCGCTGCGGTCGCGTTCACTTTGCTCTACGCGCCATTCTTCCCAACCGCGGCCGGCAGGCTGCCAAAATGCACCGCGTTCCAAGCCTTCGGGCAAATAGCGCTGGTCGACCCAGCCTTCGGGATAATCATGTGGATACTTATACACACCGTATTCATCGCTGCCCGGGCGATGGCGATCGCGCAGATAACTCGGCACCTCGCGAAGCCCACTAGAATGGATATCGGCCAGCGCCGCATCGATCGAAGCCTCACACGCGTTGGATTTTGGCGCCAAGCACACATAGAGTGCAGCCTGGGCCAGGTTAATGCGGCACTCGGGATAGCCAATGACCTCGACAGACTTAAACGCGGCATGCGCCACCAAAAGCGCCTGCGGGTCGGCGTTGCCAACATCCTCAGAAGCGTGAATCATAATGCGGCGAGCGATAAACTTAGGATCCTCCCCAGCATCGATCATGCGCGCGAGCCAATAGATCGTGGCATCGGGGTCACTACCGCGCATGGACTTGATGAACGCACTGATGATGTCGTAGTGCATGTCGCCGTTTTTGTCATACGTAAAGCCGCGACGCGGGTTGGCAATCTTCACGTCATCCACGGTGATGGGATAGCGCTCCCCCGCCGCAGGCGCTGGCGTTCCCTCGGTATCGGGACGCGTGACGGCAATCTCGCTCGCAAGCTCGAGCGTCGTGAGCGCCGAGCGCGCATCACCCGCGGCCAGCGTGCAAATGGTCTTGACTGTATCCTCATCGGCCGAGAACTTTCCGTTCAAGCCCTGTGGTGCCTCGAGCGCACGCTCAATAAGCGTGGCGATATCCTCATCCTTCAGATGTTCAAGCTCCACCACGCGCCCGCGCGACAACAGTGCCGAGTTGACCTCAAAGTACGGGTTCTCTGTCGTAGCGCCAATCATAATGACGGTACGGTTCTCAACTGCATGCAGCAGGGCATCCTGCTGCGACTTAGAGAAGCGGTGAATCTCATCGATGAATAGAATGGTGCGGCGGTCGTACGTATTCAGGCGCGTCTTGGCCTCATCAATCACACGACGCAGGTCCTTCACGGTACCCGTGACGGCGCTGACCTCAACAAACTCGCTCTTGGTATGGTTGGCGATAATGTGGGCCAGCGTCGTCTTGCCCGTACCGGCAGGCCCGTACAGAATCACGCTCGAAAGCACGTCGTGCTCGATCGCGGCACGCAGCCATGAACCCTTACCGACGGCCTTTTGCTGGCCCACGTACTCGTCGAGCGAATTGGGGCGCATGCGCACCGCAAGCGGCGCATTCTGAAAGGAACGCTCGCGCGTCGAAGCAGAAAAAAGGTCGTCCATAGCCATCCCGTGTATCAATCAAAAACGTTTTCCACTAACAGTATACCGAATTAATACGAACTACCGTTCGTTAATATAGGTACGGTGCGGAAACTCCAGACCAGGGAACAGCTTGCTCGTCAGCTCGCAGAAATAACCGTCCGTCATGCTCGCGATATAATCCACCACGGCTTGATCCTTGTCGTCCTGCCAGGCATAGGTGCGATCATAGTAGGAAAGCTGCTGCTCAATGCGCGAAATATGGTGCTTAAAGATGTAAGAGGACTCGTCGCCACTGTTTAGATCCCGCAGGCAACGGTCGTAGAGCTTTACGAACGCCTCGCGCAGTTCCGCCTCGGAATCGCCTTCGATACCGCCCTTGCTATAGATCTTCTCGTAGTTCTCGCGCTTGGCTCGGCGAATTTCCTCAAACAGGTCCTCGCTCATCTCGATGCGCGGCTTACCATAGCTGTGCTCAACGATATCGATAGAGGCATGCGTGAGGATCCAACTGTTGTAGGCACCGCCCCGGCCATCATCAAAAGCGTCGGGCGAAAGCAGGCCCGCCGCGATCGCATCCTGACGGTCACGACCGACGTAGGCAAGAATATCCGAGATGCGAACAACGCAGCCCTCGAGCGTCATGGGACGCAGATGCTCAATTGCGCTATAGCCCGTGGCAATGCAATCCTCAACCGTCTGGTCAAACTGGTCAAAGGAGCCCATGTCCGAGAGCTCAAACACACGCTGCTCGTACTCGCCGTTATGGCATAGCACGCCGTCGAGCGTCTGGAGCGACACGTTGCGGCCATACAACGCGTCGAGCACGCGGACCGACTGCACGTTATGGAAAAAATAACGCCCCGTACGCTCGTGATAGATATCGTTGAGGAAGCGCTCGCCGGAATGGCCGAAAGGCGTGTGTCCCAAGTCGTGGCCCAGGCCAATCGCCTCGATCAGATCGCAATTGAGCCCCAGGGCGCGACCGATATCGCGCGCAATGCGCGAGACAAGCTGCACGTGCAAACCGCGGCGTGACAGATCGTCATTGCTACGAAAGCTAAAGACCTGCGTTTTGCCCGCATACCGGGTGTAAGCCGGAAGATGAAGTATCTTTTCGGTATCGCGCATAAACGCCGGACGCATAAGCGTGCCTTTGTCGGTAGTGCGATCAATACGACGAATGACCTGATCATCGTTGCAACGATACGGGTTGACATAGCCCGAAGCACGATCGGCGGCAATGCGCTCGACAAGCTCGGGCGACAACGCTGAGGGAATACGGTCCATGCGCGCCTTAATGACGGCCGTTTCTTGATTAGATTCCATGGCATGCTCCTTAAGAAGGACGCGCAATCGGTTACAAAGTGCAGCCCACGACCTCGATTATGGCAAAAATCGGCACTAAAAACGGGAGCAATGGCAGGGAGCGCGATTTTGTGAAGAGGCAGGAGAGGGCCAGGGCCAGGAGTGCGACGGCAAATGCCACGATGCCACCCATAGGGTCGAGTGTGCAAAGCGCGAAGAGCGCCTTGGCATCCCCCATGCCGATGCCCGGGGCGTGGCGAAGGCGCCGCCAGAGCGACTCAGTGAGCACAAGGGCAAGGTAGACGATGACCGCAAGACCGGCGTGGTCAAGCGCTGTGTTCAAACCGAGGTCGAGCCAAACGCCCGCCAACGCCGCCACGGCACATGCGCCGGCAAGCCCATTGGGAAACCGTCGCTCTCGGGCATCAATTGCCACGCCGGCAAAGATACAAATCCAAAACGGGATATAGGCCATCGGACTCCTCCTCGAGCTGCATCGCAAAAGCAAAAACCACCACAAAGGTGCCTGTCCCCTTTGCGGTGGTTTTGGTGGTGGTTATTTGGCGCCTTGCATGACCTCGTCAAGGGTAACGTTGACGGCGTGCTGCGTCGGCACCCAGTCGACCTTCAGGAACAGCGCGGCCACCGTGATAGGGATATAGCTGAACATAAAGATCGGGAAGGTAAACAGGTTAGTCACCAGACGCCACTTTTGCGCGCAGTGAATGTGCTTGTACTCAAAGATAGTCGTGAGCAGCGCCAGGATAAAGAAGGTCTGATACATCATGGCGAAGGTCATAATGAGCGAAGCGGCGCACGCCTGCATCTCAACTTCGGTAGCCAAGAAACCATGCGAAAGGCCACCCACAATCAAGAACGTCGCATTAGCGAGCATCGAGATCAGCGATAGCAGCATACCCGGGGCGATCGTCATGAACATGTCGTAGGCGGCAAAGCGATGATAGCGGAACGTCGACTTGACCAGATGCTTACCGTAGGTAAAGAACACCTGGTAAAAGCCCTTGGTCCAGCGCATACGCTGCTTCCAGGATGCCTTGAACGTCACGGGTTGCTCGTCAAAGAACTCCGCCGGCGCATAGCCAATGCGAATACCGTGAATAGCGCAGAACGTAGTGAACTGAATGTCCTCGGTCAGCGTGTGGAACTGCCAACCGTGCATGCCCTCGATAACGCTTGACGAGATAAGGTAACCCGAACCCGAAACAGCGCAGGACGTCTTGCAGATATTACGCGCGTTGTTGAGGAAGCGCGCCTCGCGTAGATACCACGTGGCATTAGCAGCCGAGATCCACGAGCTGCCGAAGTTCTTGGAATTGCGATAGCTCGTGACCACATGGAAGCCCTGGTCAAAGGCATCATTCATCTTGGAAACGTAATCGCGGGAGATAACGTTATCGGCATCGAAGATAAAGTAGCCCTCAAACGTGTCGGGATACTCGTTGAGAATGCGGTCGAAGCCAAAGTCCATGACCCAGCTCTTGCCCTTGCGGGCCAGGTCATTGCGCTCGTAAACAATGGCACCGGCCTCGCGCGCGAGCTGCGCCGTGTTGTCGGTGCAGGCATCGGCGACCACGAAGACCTCGATGAGCTCGGACGGATAATCCTGGTCCTTGATGGAGCGAACGAGGTTGGCGATCACGGCCTCCTCATTATGCGCCGCGATAAAAAAGGCATAGCGATGGAGTTTTTTGGCCTTGGGAGGCGCGACCTCGCCACGAAGAGCGCCAATGACAAAGAAGACCACCTGGTACAGAAAGCAGACCGTGAGCAGCGTGACGACAATCTGGTTGAAGATCACGATGGGTGTGTTGGTTTGTAAAAAGGCGAGCATGCAGGCTCCCAGCAACGCGTAACGTAAACAATCGTATATCTTACCGCAGGCTTACCGAGTTCAAGAAACCACCTAATACTGGCTAGGCTTCGAGAAGACCGAGCTGCGGAACGATTTCATCTCCAACGGCCGTGCGACCGAGCGAGCGCGGAGCCAGATCGTCGAGAACCGCAGCGAGATCCCACGGCAACTCGTCGCGGCACTCAATGCGCTCCCCCGTCACGGGATGGTCGAACGCCACGCGCCAGGAATGAAGGAACTGCCTGGTCAGCCCCTGGTCGGCGCGCGCATCGCACTTGCCGTAGAGTGGATCGCCCACGCAGGCGTGGTTGATATGACGCATATGCACGCGAATCTGGTGCGTGCGACCGGTAAACAGATGGCACTCAACGAGCGTATAGCCATCGTCAAAGCGCGTGGAATCAAAGCGCTCGAGGACTTTAAAGGTCGTAATGGCCTGACGGGCAAAGGGGTCGTCCGAAACCGCCATCTTGACGCGGTCGCGCGTAGAACGGGCGATACCGGTATTGATGGTGCCCTCGTCCATGGCGATGTGCCCGTGGACAAGCGTGATATAGCGGCGGTCGAGCGTACGCGTGCGAATGAGATTTTGAAGCGCGCGCTGGGTGTCGTCGTCTTTTGCCGCGAGCATAAGGCCCGAGGTATCGCGATCCAGGCGATGCACGATGCCGGGGCGGTCCTCACCCTGCACGGTACCAAGATGATCGATACCGCAGTGGTAGACCAAGGCGTTCGCAAGCGTGCCGCTCTCGTGACCGTGGGCGGGATGGCACACCAGCCCGCGCTGCTTGGAGAGCACAATGAGATAGTCGTCCTCATAGCGAATGTCGAGCGGGATGGCCTCGGGAATCACATCGGTGGGATCGTGCGGCTCGGGCAGGTCGACCGAGATGCGATCACTGGCGCGTACGGCATACTTTTTTGACAGACAGGTCTCGCCGTTCACGATTACGGCGCCGCCCTCGATCAGATGCGCGCAGGCAGAGCGCGTGGGGCAGCCGTCGTTGGCACCCAGAAAGGCGTCGAGACGCTGGCCAGAGCAATCGTCGGCAACAAGAATATGGATGTCGGCCATTAACGCTCATTCCTTTCGCGAATCTTGCGGGCACGCTCCCCACGCTGCTTGGCTTTGCGCTTGGCGCGGGCCTCATCACGGGCATTGAGCTCAGCAGTCGCATCGACCTCGCGAGCGGCGGGACTCAAGAACATGTAACCGATAAGCGCCAGCACAACACCGACCGTAATGCCGATATCGGCCACATTGAAGACGGGAAAGTCGATGAAGGTGGTGGCAATAAAATCGGTCACGAAGCCAAAGGCCAAACGATCGATAGCGTTGCCGATAGCACCGCCCGCAACCATCGCCATGCCCACAACCTCAAGATGGGCGAGCTGGGGTGCACGAACGAGGTACACGGCAATAGCGACAATGACCGCCAGCGCCAGCACGGCAAACGCGATGCCATGCCCCTCGCCCATGCTAAAGGCAGCGCCGATATTGCGGACAAACAGGAAGTCGATCACGCCGGGGATGACGGTCACATGCAGTGCATCGCCCACGGCACGAACCGCAAGCTTGGTCAGCTGGTCAACAAGCAGCACAACGAGCGCTACCCCACCAGCAACACCCAACCGCCAACGCAAAGGCGGCGTCATATCCCCAGTACGACCCAAATCAATCTCCTACCCTCAAGAACATCGAATTACGTTAAACGTAAGTAACCATCTTATAGTGACAAACGCCAAACACGCAGCATATTCACCAACGCTGGCGAAATAACCAGCACAAAACAAAAGCGACATTCCGAATAACGGAATGTCGCTTGATAGCTTTCGACTAAGAGCGAAAGCGAAAGAAAGCCTTTAGCTCCAGCAATGGAAACGCCGCGCTATCGTCACCAACAGCGAAAACGTCCCTAAGCGAGCAAGGTGACGTGAAAGAGGAGGGAAGCGTACTTTGGTACGCGACCGACGATTGAACGTCAGATTGCCGCTTAGGGGCGTTTGCAGCGTCGGTAGGTTACGGCGTTCTACGAACGCCGTAACCTACAAAGCACCGGCGCAGCGCTTGCAAATATGTGCGTGACCGTTGTACTCGCCAACGGTGGTGCGGTAGTTCCAGCAACGGTCGCAGCACTCGCCCTCGGCAGCTTCAATGGCAACGGAGAGTTCCTCGCCCTGGGTCAACTCAACATCGGAGACGATGTAGAACTCGGCCAGGTCGACGGCCTTATCACCGGTCAGCAGCGCGTACATCTCGGCGGGAACGGCCGCCTTGACGCGAACCTGCTGGCTCTTGGTGAAGGTGCCGGCAGAACGGGCATCCTCAAGGGCCTTGGTCACGGCGCTACGGAGCTCAAGAGAAGCCTCGAGCACGCCCTCGAACTCATTGGCCTCGTCGACCGTGATGGGCGACTTGTACCAATCGAGTAGCGCGGCGTACTTCTGGTGATCGACGCAGCCGGCGGGCGCATAGGCCATGGCCTCGTCGACCGTGTAGGACAGGATCGGCTGCAGGTCGCGCATGAGCATCGAGAAGAGCTCGGCCAGCACGGTCTGGGCGCTGCGGCGCTCGAGCGAGCCGGGCTTGTCGCAGTACAGACGGTCCTTCAGGGCGTCGAGGTACACGTTGGAGAGCTCAGTAACCACGAAGTCGTAGAGCGCACGGTAGGCGCGCGGGAACTCGTAGCTGGCGTAAGCATCGTCGACCTCGGCCTGGACCTGAGTCAGGCGGGCAACCATGAGCTTGTCGAGCGGCAGCAAGTCGGCAAAGGCGACGCCGTCGGTCTCGGGCTCAAACTGACCCTCGAGCTCAGAGAGCAGGAAGCGCAGCGTGTTGCGGAAACGACGGTAGGCATCGGACGTACGAGCGAGAATCTCATGGTCGATGGAGACGTCGGAGCTGGTGTCGACGGAGGCAACCCACAGACGGATGATGTCAGCGCCCATCTCGTCGCAGACCTTGTTGGGGTCGATGACGTTGCCGAGCGACTTGGACATCTTGCGGCCCTGGCCATCGAGCGTGAAGCCCTGCGAGACGACCGCCTTGTACGGAGCATGGCCGTTGGCACCCACCGAGGTGAGCAGCGAGCTCTGGAACCAACCGCGATGCTGGTCGGAGCCCTCGAGATACACGTCAGCCGGGTACTCAAGCTCGGGTCGATACTCGCAGACGGCCTTCCAGGACACGCCGGAGTCCCACCACACGTCGAGAATGTCCTTATCAGCCTTGAGGTGATGGCCGCCACACTTGGGGCAAACGCAAGCCTCGCCCAGGTAACTCTCGGGAGCGTCGGTGAACCAGGCGTCGGAGCCCTTCTCGTGGAAGAGCTTGATGACGGCGTCGAGCGTGGCGTCGTTCATGACCTTCTCGCCGCAGTCGGCGCAAGTGTAGCTGGGGATAGGCACGCCCCAGTTGCGCTGACGGCTGATGCACCAGTCGGGACGCTGCTCGACCATGGCGCCGATGCGGTTGGCGGCGTGAGCCGGATACCACTTGACGTTCTCGCGGACCTCTTTGCCAGCCTGCTCGCGCAGACCGGTCTTGTCCATCGAGACGAACCACTGGTCGGTAGCACGGAAGAGCACCGGGTGCTTGCAGCGCCAGCAGTGCGGATAGCTGTGCGTGATCTTCTTCTCGAGGACCAGGGTGCCGCGCTCGCGCAGGAACTCGATGATGTGCGGGTTGGCCTCGTCGGTATCCATGCCGCTGAAGGGGCCGCCGGTGCCAAACTCCTCGCCGGTGTAGAACTTGCCGTCGTCATCGACCGGCATGCAAATGTCGGTGATGCCCTCCTTGAGGCAGGCGAAGTAGTCGTCGACGCCGTGACCGGGCGAGTTGTGGACGATACCGGTACCGTCATCGACACCGACGTAATCGGCCAACAGTGCCACGCCCTCAACACCGTCAAAGATCGGCTGCTTATAGTGAATGTGATGGAAGGTCTCGGCGGGAACCACATAGGGCTTACCGTCGACCACAACCGGGGTGTACTCCCAGCCAAACTCCTCGCAGCACTTGGGAGCCAGGTCCTCGAGCATGACCTCGGCGCGGCCGTCGTGCTCAACGGCGACGTAGGCGGCACCGGGCTTGAGAGAAACTGCCTGGTCGGAGGGGATGGTCCACGGCGTGGTCGTCCAGATGATAAAGTCAACCGGGCCGTCGAAGTTCTCGAGGCCGGCGGGCTTGGAGGTCATCTCAAAGCGCACGAAGATGGACGGGCTCGTCTCGTCGGAGTACTCAATCTCGGCCTCAGCAAGTGCGGTATGGCAGTGCTTGCACCAGTGGACGGGCTTGTGACCGCGATAGATCATGCCCTTATCGAACATGGCCTTGAAGACCTCGATGTCGGCGGCGTCGTGCTGGTGATAGAGCGTCAGATAGGGATTGTCCCAGTCGCCGAGCACGCCCAGGCGACGGAAGCCGGCCTTCTGCAGTTCGATGTTCTCGACAGCGAACTTGTTGCACAGCTCGCGGATCTTAGCCGTGGAGGTCTGGTTGAACTTCTCGGTGCCGAGCTTCTCCTCGACCTTATGCTCGATCGGCTGGCCATGGCAATCCCAACCGGGGACATATGGAACCTCATAGCCCTGCATCATCCAGTAACGGTTGATCATGTCCTTGGAGATCTTGTTCATGGCGTGGCCGATGTGGATCGGGCCGTTGGCGTACGGAGGGCCGTCGTGCAGCACGAACTTCTTGTGACCCTCGTTCTTCTTCAGAACCTGCTCGTAGACCTTGTTGTCCTGCCAGTCCTTGAGTCGCTTGGGCTCGGACTTGGAAAGACCGGCACGCATGGGAAAACCGGTCTTGGGCAGATTCATCGTCTGCTTGTACTCGTTTGCCACGGTACCCCTTTCATGTCATGGGCGCGCACGCCCGCTGGGCACCAAAAAAGCGCCCGTCCCTACAAGCTGGGACGAAGCGCCACAAAACGGACTGTACGCCCGCAAAAGCTCTTCGTTTAACCACCCAGCTTAGATGCCCTCGCCCGCGTATTCGCGCGCTCGCATCCGTTACTCGGCTGGCCTGTATCGACGACCATCTCGGCGATATCTACTAGGACGAGCCTGTGCGACGCGTCCGTTGGGACCGCAGCTCCGGGGTGATTTTCATCGGTCGCATGCACGGGTTCTCAGCGCTCCCCGCTCTCTGTAACATGCGGACGGCCGACTACTCGTCCCCATCAACGCTTATGCGGAGTATGCTAGCACGTTCCGCGCCGGCGAAAAACCCTCAACACTGGTTTTATACGTTCGAAATTTCTCGCGCCTGTGGACCTTCTCTAGGAGCAAAATACCTGAAAGCACTTTATCGAAAGAAAGAAGGTTGCTATGCGAACCATTGGAATGAGTGATTATACCGTCGGCGAAGACTGCTTTGACGAGCTGCCCGGCGCGCTGGCCGAGTACGGAGCGACCAAGGTCGCCATCATCGGTGGCAAGCGAGCCCTGGCTGCAGCGCTACCAGGGCTCGAGGCGGCACTTGAAGATACCGATATCGAGGTCCTGGAGACGCGCGTCTACGGTACCAACAGTACGCGTGCCAATATCGCCAAGGTCGTGAATTCCCCCGCCTGCCAGGAAGCCGACGTGCTCATTGCTTGCGGCGGCGGCAAGGCGCTCGATACCGTCAAGACCGCAGCAATCGAGCTCAAGAAGATCGTCTTCACCGTCCCGACAATCTGCTCCAACTGCTCCGCCGCGACCGCCATTGCCGTTGTCTACAACGACGACGGCTCGCTCGAGGGCTATTCGTACCCCAACCGACCCGCGCACATCTTCATCAACCCCAAGATTATCGCCGAGGCGCCGGCAGAGTACTTCTGGGCCGGCGTGGGCGATGCCCTGTCCAAGCAGCCCGAAGTCGAGTATGCCACGAGCGCCGGCAATTTGGAGCACACCGCCAGCCTTGGTCTGGCACTTGCACACACCTGCTCTGAGCCGCTGTTTACCTACGGCGTCCAAGGTCTTGAGGACGTACGCCAGAACCTGTCGAGCGAGGCCGTCAAGCAGATCGCGCTCGATATCGTGGTCAACACGGGCTACGTCTCCAACCTGACCAACCAGAACGATTACTACTACAACTCGAGCGTGGCGCACGCGTTCTACAACGCCACCTGCAGCATTCCGCGTGAGAGCACCTACCTACATGGCGAGGTCGTGAGCCTGGGCGTGCTGGTACTGTTTGCCTATACGGGCGATACCGAGAACCTTGAGCGCTACGCGGCCTTTAACAAGCAGATGGGCCTGCCCGTGACGCTTGAGCAGGTTGGCCTTACCGAGGCAGATATCCCGGCCCTGTGCGAATACGCGCACGCCACCAACGAGTGGAAGCAAGGCAACCCGGAGCCCTTCACCGACGAGAAGTTCTCCGCCGCCATCAAGGCCGCCAACGCCTACGGTCACACCCTCCTGGCCTAACCGACCAAAACCACCACAAAGGGGACAGGCACCTTTGTGGTGGTTTTTTATTGCTCCAGCATGATGGGGTCGAAATCGCTTGCCGGGATCACACGGTAGCCGTGACGGAGCAGAAGGTCGACAAAGACACCGTTACCCTGCGTGAGGGTTCCGCTGAAGGTCCCGTCGTAGATATGGCCCACGCCGCACGAGGGACTGCGATCCTGCAGTATGCACGCGAAGATCTCATCCGGGCCGCCCGCCTGTTCACACATATCGAGCGCGCGCTGGGCGCCTAAGCGAAACTCGCGATCGACCGATATGCCCTCGCGGGTGCGGACCTCACCGTCCACGATCTCGGAGGGATCGCGCGGCGTGAGCAAGCCACCAAAAACCTCGGGGGACACCAGCAGCACCTCGGTCCCCGTACGCTCGCAGGCCTCGACCAGCTCGCGATGGTAGTTGTCGAGCCCGTTATACTTGCAACTCTCGCCCATCAAGCAGGCACTTACCACGATCTTCATTCTCCAACCTCCTGAGCAAAAACGCCCCATTTGAGACCATCGCTCAAATGGGGCGTTCGACGCTGTGCGACCAGCCTTACTGCTGCTTCGGCATCAGCGGATTCTCGCGCGTAAGGAGGTTCATGAACTCCTCACCCGTAATCGTCTCCTTCTTGTACAGATAACGAGCCAGCTCATGGAGCTTAAACTTGTTCTCCTTCAGGATCTGCAGGGCGCGATCATGCGCATCCTCGATCAGCTTGGCGACAATCGCGTCCACGCGCTCGGCCGTACCGGGGGCGCAGGTGAGCGACGTGTCCTGGTTGAGGTACGCGTTCTGAACGGTACCGAGCGCCATCATGCCAAACTCGTCTGACATACCAAAGCGCGTCACCATGTTGCGCGCGAGCTTAGTGGCCTGCTCGATATCGTTGGCGGCACCGGTCGTCATCTCGCCAAAGATAAGCTCCTCGGCTGCACGGCCGCCGCAGTAGACGGCGAGCTTGTCCAGGACCTCCTGGCGCGTGGTCAGGAAGCGCTCGTCCTCCTCGACCTGCATGGTGTAGCCCAGGGCACCGCTCGTGCGCGGAACGATGGTGATCTTCGTAACCGGCGCGGAACCCTTCTGGCGGGCGGCAACGATGGCGTGGCCGATCTCGTGGTAGGAAACGACCTGCTTCTCGTGGTCGGACAGCACCGTGGACTTACGCTGCTGACCGGCGATGACGACCTCCACCGACTCCTCAAAGTCATCCTGAGTGGCGCGCTTGCGGCCCTCGCGGACGGCGCGCAGGGCGCCCTCGTTGATGATGTTGGCCAAGTCGGCGCCCGAGGCACCGGGCGTGGCGCGGGCAATCGCGGTCAGGTCAATCGGCGGCTGGGTCTTCACGCTCTTGGCATGCAGCTCAAGAATGTTCTTGCGGCCGGTCAGGTCAGGCAGCTCGACGGGAATGCGGCGGTCAAAACGACCGGGGCGCAGCAGGGCCGGGTCGAGGCTGTCGGGACGGTTGGTGGCAGCGAGGACGACGATACCCTTGTGATTGTCAAAGCCGTCCATCTCGGTCAGCAGCTGGTTGAGCGTCTGCTCGCGCTCGTCGTTGCCGCTAAAGCCGCCGCCGTCGCGCTTCTTGCCGATGGTATCGATCTCATCGATAAAGACGATGCACGGGGCCTTTTCCTTGGCCTGCTTAAACAGGTCACGCACCTTAGCGGCACCGCGGCCGACGAACATCTCAACGAACTCAGAACCAGAAATGCTAAAGAACGGAACGCCCGCCTCGCCGGCAACAGCCTTGGCGAGTAGGGTCTTACCGGTACCCGGAGGGCCAACGAGTAGGGCACCGCGCGGCAGCTTGGCGCCGATCTCCTCATAGCGCTGCGGCTTCTCCAGAAAGTCGACGACCTCCTTAAGGGACTCCTTGGCCTCTTCCTGGCCGGCGACGTCCTTAAAGGTCACGCCAACGTCCTTGGAGGCAATCACGCGCGCGCCGGACTTGCCCAGTCCACCGCCGCCAAAACCGCCGCCGCCAAAGTTCATTGAGGGGCCGTCATCGCCCATGGCCTTCTTCATGCGACGGTTGAGCCACCAACCGATCAGGAAGAAAATCGCCATGGGAAGAATGAGCGTGAGCAGGTAGTAGGTCATCAAGCCCGAGTTTTTATCGGGAACAACCGACTCCAGCGAAGCACCGGACTCAAGCACGCGATCGGTAAAGCCCGCGTCATTCGGCACGCCGGTCGTCTTGTAGGCGATATTCTCGTCCTCGCCCTTCTTGGTGTAATAAATCGTGTAATCGTCGGTGTTGTACTCGACCTTTTCGACGCTCTTCTTGTCGAGCGCTTTGACAAACGTCGAGTAATCGGTCTCCGTAATCTGCTGCGTGTGACCGATGTTGGGGAACAGAACGGTCGAGAGCACGAGGTAGACGACGAAGGCGATGAGCACGTAGAGGATCATATTCCGTCTACGCTTGTTGTCATCCATCTCCATCTGCTTGAACTCCATCTACTGGGGTTGATAATGGTTTCTAGAATACCCAACCCGAGCGACGATAAACCGACGCCGGGCACGAAAGGACAGAGATGGCATCACTGGAAGTCGGCTAGGTTCAAAAATATACGGGCGACGGCAAGGGCAAGACAACGGCTGCGTTGGGGCTCGCCTTACGCGCGACGGGCTACGGACTCGACGTGCTTATGCTGCAGTTTGCCAAGAAACTGCACTGCGCCGAGCATGATGCGGCGCTCCGTTTGAGTCTGCGCATCATACAAGCCGACCGCGACACGCCCGAGGCCTGCGCCGCACAGATTCTGGAGCTCGCACGCGAGCAAATATCACAGGCCGACGTTCTGATTTTGGAAGAACTCGGCGAAGTAATGCGCCGCGGCTTTGTGACGCGAGAGGATGTGGAGGAGCTGATCGCGCTGAAGCCTGCCACCACGGAGCTCGTGCTCACCGGACGCGGGCTGCTGCCCCTCGCGGACCTCGCCGACCTGGTCACCGAAATGCGCCCCATCAAACACTACTTCGACGAAGGCCTCCTGGCCCGCCAAGGCATCGAATACTAATTAATCCGAAGGGGACGGAGGAAAACGGATCATCGACATCACGACGGAGATCAATGATCCGTTTTCCTCCGCCCCAAGGGATCATTAGGCGGTGGCGCGGCCTAGCCAGTTGCCGCTGTGGTGGTAGATGGTAAACATCGTAGCCGTGATGAGCCAGGTTACGGGGTAGACCAGCAGTAGATGCTCGAGCGACGGATCGAAGGGCATGATCGCAAACACCCAAATCACCCTCAAGACAACGGTGCCAAAGATGGTGAGCATCATAGGCTGCAGACTCACGCCGGCGCCGCGAATGGAGCCCGACGCGTTTTCGATAATCGAGAAGATCGCGTAGAACGGCGCGATAAAGTGAAGAATCGTCGTGGTGTACGCCGAAATCGAAGCATCGTCGACAAACAAACGCGACAGTGGACCCGATAACACCAGCAGCACGGCAGACAGGCCACCAATGAGCATAAACGACAGCACGAGCGACGTATGGTAGCCCTTGCGCATGCGCTCGTAGTTGCGCGCGCCAAAGTTCTGCGCCGAGAACGTGGTGATCGACACGCCGAGCGCCTCGGTAACCATCCAGACAATGCCATCTAAGCGGCCCGAAAGACCCCACGCCGTGGTGACATCGGCGCCAAACGAGTTGACCGACACCTGAATCAAAACGTTAGAAATCGAATATGCAGCAGACTGAAAGCCAAGCGGCAGACCACACGAGATCATACTCTTGCAAATACCGCGATCGATGCCGAGCTTAGACAGCGAAAGACGCCATGCACCCGGAGCGCGCATCATGCGAAACACGATCATCGTTGCATTGGAGCAAATGGTCAGCGCCACTGCGATGCCGCAGCCCAGCGCCTCCATATGCAACACAGCGACAAAGATGATATCCAGCACCACGTTAACCAGGCAGCCAGAGGCAATGATCACGGCGGGCCCGCGTGTGTCGCCCACGGCACGCAGCAGTGCGGTTCCCATATTAAGCAGCAGTGCCGCAACCATCGCGGCAAAATAACAGCGAGCATAGGCCACGCCCTCGGCCAATAGTTCATGCGGCGTGTTCATAAGCACCAGCATGGGCTCAACGAACACTATACCAAGAATCGAGAAAACGATACCGCCCACCAGCGCAAGCGTCATGGCCGTATGGACCGAACGACTCAGTCGCTCATCATCGTGCTGGCCAAAATACTGACCGGTAATAACGGCACAGCCAGCACCCACACCGACGCAAAAACCAATGCAGAGCTCCGTAAGCACCATCGTGGCCTGAATGCCACCCAGTGCGAGCTTGCCGCCAAACTGACCGACGATATACGTACCGATAAGCGTGTAGGCCTGCTGAAAAAACGAACTAAAGAAGATGGGAACGCACAGCGAAAGCAGCTGCTGCCAAATGACACCCTGCGTTACATCGATAGCCGTAGATTTCTTAGCCACACGCCCTCCCCACACGCATACGTCAAACAACAAAACAGCAATTTAAAACCAAAGCCAAAACCAGCTTAGCACCGACTGGCGGCGACCGAAACACCCCGAATCAGAGCCTGGTGCGAAATATCTGCCTAGTGATACAAACCCGGCTGGTAGTGATACTCATTGCTCACGTGCGGGCACAGCTGCCAAAAGGCGACGGCGCTCGCCGCGGCCACGTTGAGCGAATCGACCCCGTGCGCCATCGGAATGCGCACGGCGCGGTCACAGCCCTCAATGGTCTTGGCGCCCAAGCCGGCACCCTCGG